>DATLVI010000013.1 GCA_035577545.1 Verrucomicrobiia bacterium | reverse complement strand
GCCGGTAGCGCTGACGGTCAGCGTTCGGGCCGTGATGTCCGCGGCGGCGGTCGGTTGGGTCAACGAGTAGTTGCCGGCGCTGGCGCCGCTGAGGGTCAGGCCGCTGATCGTCACCGTCTTGGCCGTGCCGACGCTCTTGTTGGCAAACGTACCGGTGGCGCCGACGGTATTCAGGGTGACCGTGTCGCCGCTGACTACACCCACCAGGGCCGCGCTGGCCGTGCTCAGGGTTGCCGCCGTGGTGGCGTCGTACACCTTGGTGTTGGCGCTGATGGCGCTGACAGTAAGGGCCTTGGCGGTGATCACGCCGGTAATGTTGTTTGCCAACGTGACCGTGTAGTTATTGCCGCTGTTGCCGTCAGTGACCGAGCCGCTCGGGACGAGGGTCTTGCCCGTGCCTACGGTCGCGCTGCTGAACGCCTGGGTGAAGTTGGCCGTGTCCCCGCTGATCAGGCTGCCGGCGGTAATCGTCGGCGTCTGCGCCGAACTGGTGGTGCCGTCATACACCTTGCTGTCGGTCACTGCGGTCACGGTGATCGCCCGTGTCGTGATGTTGGCGGTGGTGCTGGCCGTGGTGTTGGCTGTGTAGTTGCCGGCGTCGGTTCCGGTCACTGTGATGCCACTCACACTGACGGTCTTGCCCGTGCCAACGTTCTTGTTCGCAAATGTCGCGCTGGTGTAGGCGGTGGTCAACACGTCGCCGGCCACGCGGTTATCCGAGAGCGTCACGGTGGCGGTGGTCGTGCTGTCATACACCTTGTTCACGCCCGTGGCGCTGATGGTTAGCGTCTTGGCCGTGATGTTGGCCGTGGTGCTGGTCGTGGTGTTGAAGGTGTAGTTGCCCGCATCGGTGCCGGTCACCGTGATGCCGCTGACGTTGACCGTCTTGCCGGTGCCCACGTTCTTGTCGGCGAACGCCGCGGTGGTATAGCTGGTCGTCAGAACATCGCCCGCGACGCGGTTGTCCGCGAGCGTCACGGTCGTGGCGGTGGTGCCGTCGTAAACTTTGTTCACGCCGGTGGCGCTGACGGTCAGCGTTCGGGCCGTGATGTTCGCTGTGGTGGCCGGCTGGGTCAGCGTGTAGTTGCCGGCGTCTGCACCGCCGATGGCGATCCCGCCGATGGTCACGGCCTTGGCGGTGCCCACGGTCTTGCTGGCGAACGTGCCGCTGGCGACCGAGGTGTCGAGGGTCACAGTGTCGCCGCTGGCCACTCCGATGAGGGCGGCACTGCCCGTGTTCAACGTGGCGGTCGTGGTGCCGTCGTACACCTTGTTGTTCGCGCTCACGCCCGTGACGGTCAGCCCTTTGGCCGTGATGTTGGCCGTGGTGCTGGTCGTGGTGTTAAAAGTGTAGTTGCCGGCATCGGTGCCGGTCACCGTGATGCCACTGACGTTGACCGTCTTGCCGATGCCGATGGTCTTGTCGGCGAACGTCGCGCTGGTGTAGGCGGTGGTCAGGACATCGCCGGCCACCCGGTTGTCGGAGAGCGTCACGGTGGTGGCGGTGGTGCCATCATAAACTTTGTTCACGCCGGTAGCGCTGACGGTCAGCGTTCGGGCCGTGATGTCCGCGGCGGCGGTCGGTTGGGTCAACGAGTAGTTGCCGGCGCTGGCGCCGCTGAGGGTCAGGCCGCTGATCGTCACCGTCTTGGCCGTACCGACGTTCTTGTCGGCAAACACGCTGGTGGCGCCGGCCGTATTCAGGGTGACGGTGTCGCCATTGACCGCGCCCACCAGGGCCGCGCTAGCCGTGTTCAGTGTTGCCGCCGTGGTGGCGTCGTACACCTTGGTGTTGGCGGTGACGCCGCTGACAGTCAGGGCCTTGGCGCTGATCACGCCGGTGGTGTTGCTGGCAAAGGTGACCGCATAGTTGTTGCCGCTGTTGCCGTCATTGATCGAACCGCTCGGGATGAGCGTCTTGCCTGTGCCCACGGTCGCGGTGCTGAACGCCTGGGCGAAGTTGGCCGTGTCCCCGCTGATCAGGCTGCCGGCGGTAATCGTCGGCGTCTGCGCCGAACTGGTGGTGCCGTCATACACCTTGCTGTCGGTCACTGCGGTCACGGTGATCGCCCGCGCCGTGATGCTGGCGGTGGTCGACGTCGTGGTGTTAAAAGTGTAATTGCCGGCATCGGTGCCGGTCACCGTGATACCGCTGACGCTAACCGACTTGCCGGTGCCGACGTTCTTGTCGGCGAATGCCGCGCTGGTGTAGGCGGTGGTCAACACGTCGCCGGCCACGCGGTTGTCAGAGAGTGTCACGGTGGCCGTCGTGGTACCGTCATACGCTTTGTTCACGCCCGTGGCGCTGATCGTCAGCGTTCGCCCCGTGATGTCGGCGGTGGCCGTGGCGGTGCTGTTCACCGTGTAGTTGCCGGCATCGGTGCCGGTCAGGCTCAGACCCGTCGCGGTGACTGTCTTGGCGGTGCCGACGTTCTTGTTGGCAAACGTCGCCGTGCCGCCGGTCAAGCTGACCACATCGGCCCCGATCACGCCGCTGAGCACGCGGGTGGCGATTGTCGCCGCAGTCGTGCCGTCGTACGCCTTGCTGTTGGCGGTAATGCTGCCGGTCAGCGTGGCCGCCGTGATATTGGCGGTGGTGCTGGCCGTCGTGTTGGCCGTGTAATTGCCGGCATCGGCACCGGAGATCGCGATGCCGCTGACGCTGACCGTCTTGGCCGTACCCACGGTCTTGGTGGCAAACGCAGCGCTGGTGTAGCTGGTGGTCAGGACATCCCCGGCCAGCCGGTTATCGGAGAGCGTGACGGTGGTTGTGGTCGTGCCGTCGTACACCTTGTTCACACCGGTGACGCTGACTGTCAGCGAGCGGGCGGTGATGTTGGCGGTAGTCATGGGCTGGGTCAACGTGTAGTTGCCCGCGTCTGTACCGCTGAGCGTTAGGCCGGAGATCGTGACCGTCTTCCCGGTACCGGCGTTGTTGTCGGCAAACGCGCCGGTGGCGCTGCCGGTGCTCAACGAGACGTGATCGCCGCTGATGCCGCCTACCAGCACGGCACCGCCGGTGTTCAACGTCGCGGTCGTCGTGCCGTCATAAGCTTTGTTGTTGGCGGTGATGCCGGTGACCGTCAACGCTTTGGCGGTGATGTTGGCCGTGGTGCTGGCCGTGGTGTTCACCGTGTAGTTGCCGGCATCGGCGCCGCTAATCGTGATGCCACTGACACTGACCGTCTTGGCGGAGCCGACCGTTGCGCTGGCAAAGATCGCGCTGGTGTTGCTGGCCGTCAACACGTCACCCGCGACGCGGTTGTCGGAGAGCGTCACCGTCGCCGCAGTCGTGGCGTCGTACACTTTGTCAATGCCGGTGGCGGTGACGGTCAGGGCTTTGGCGGTGATGTTCGCCGTCGCGCTGGGCTGGGTCAACGTGTAGTTGCTGGCGCTGGCGCCGCCGATGGTCAGCCCGCTCACGGTGACCGTCTTGCCGGTGCCGACGTTCTTGTCCGCGAATGCGCCCGTCGCGCCGGCGGTGCCGAGCGTAACACTGTCGCCGCCGACCACACCGACCAGCGCTGCGCTGGCCGTGTTGAGTGTAGCGGCGGTCGTGCCGTCGTAGGCCTTGTTGTTAGCCGTGATTCCGCTAACGGTCAGGGCTTTGGCAGTGATCACGCCAGTGGTATTGTTGGCCAACGTGACCGTGTAGTTATTGCCACTGTTGCCGTCGGTGACCGACCCGGCCGGCGTCAATGTCTTGCCGGTGCCCGCGGACTTGGTGTCATAGGTCTCGGAGAAATTAGCCGTGTCCCCGCTGGCCAGGCTGCCCGTGGTGATCGTCGGGACCGCCGCCGCGCTCGTCGTGTTGTCATAGGTCTTTGTGTTCGTCGCCGCCGTCACCGTAATGGCGCGCACCGTGATGTCGGCAGTGGCCGTCGGCTGGGTCAACGTATAGTTACTGGCACTAGCGCCGCTGATGGTCAGCCCGCTCACGGTGACCGTCTTGGCAGTGCCGACGTTCTTGTTGGCAAACGCTCCAGTGGCGCTCGCGGTGTTGAGCGTGATGGTGTCGCCACTGGCCACGCCCACCAGGGCCGCGCTGGCCGTGTTGAGTGTAGTGGCGGTCGTGCCGTCGTAAACCCTGGTGTTAGCCGTGATTCCACCGACGGTCAGGGCCTTGGCAGTGATCACGCCGGTAGTGTTGTTGGCCAACGTGACCGTGTAGTTATTGCCGCTGTTGCCGTCATTGACCGAACCGCTCGGGACCAGCGTCTTGCCCGTGCCCACGGTCGCAGTGCTGAACGCCTGCGCGAAGTTGGCCGTGTCCCCGCTGGCCAGGCTGCCCGATGTAATTGTCGGCGTCTGCGCCGAACTGGTGGTACCGTCGTACGCCTTGGTGTCGGTCACTGCAGTGACGGTGATTGCCCGCGCCGTGATATTGGCAGTGGCGCTGGCCGTGGTGTTGGCCGTGTAGTTCGCGGAATCGGTGCCGGTCACCGTGATGCCGCTGACTGAGACTGACTTGGCGGTGCCGACGTTCTCGTCCGCAAACGCCGCGCTGGTATAGGCGGTGGTCAACACATCCCCGGCCACGCGGTTGTCGGAGAGTGTCACCGTCGCCGTTGTGGTGCCGTCATATCCCTTGTTCACACCGGTGGCGCTGACCGTTAGCGCACGCCCCGTGATGTCGGCGGTGGTGGTCGGCTGGGTCAGCGTATAGTTACTGGCGCTGGCGCCGCTGATCGTCAGGCCGGAGATGGCCACCGTCTTGGCGGTGCCGACGTTCTTATTGGCAAATACCCCGGTGGCGCCAGCGGCGCTGAGCGTGACGGTGTCGCCGCTGACGACGCCGACCAGGGCCGCGCTCGCCGTGCTGAGCGTGGCGGCCGTCGTGGCGTCGTACACTTTGTTGTTCGCGGTGACACCGGAGACTGTCAATCCTTTGGCCGTGATGTTGGCCGTCGCCGTCGGCTGGGTCAGGTTGTAATTGGGAGCGTCCGTGCCGCTGATCGTCAGGCCGCTGACAGCCACAGTCTTGCCGGAGCCGATATTCGGGTCGGCAAATGTGCCGGTGACGCCTGCGGTGTTAAGCGTGACTGCATCACCGCCGACGACGCCGACCAGGGCCGCGCTCGCCGTGCTGAGCGTGGCGGCCGTCGTGGCGTCGTACACTTTGTTGTTCGCGGTGACACCGGAGACTGTCAATCCTTTAGCCGTGATGTTGGCCGTCGTCGTGGGTTGGGTGAGGGTGTAGTTGCCGGCACTTGTGCCGCTGATGGTCAGTCCGCTGACGGTGACCGTCTTGCCGGTGCCGATGTTCTTGTCGGCAAACGCGCCGGTGGCGCTTGCGGCACTGAGCGTGACCGTGTCCCCGCTCACTTTACCAACCAGCGCCGCACTAGCGGTGTTGAGGGTCGCCGCCAGGGCACCGTCATAGGTTTTGTTGTTGGCGGTGATGCCCGTGACTGTCAACGGTTTGGCGGTGATGTTGGCCGTGGTGCTGGCCGTGGTATTGGCCGTGTAGTTGGCTGCGTCGGCGCCGCTAATCGTGATGCCGCTGACGGTGACCGTCTTGGCGGAGCCGACGGTTGCACTGGCGAAGGTCGCGCTGGTGTTAGTGGCCGTCAGGACGTCGCCCGCCACCCGGTTGTCGGAGAGCGTCACCGTGGCCGCGGTCGTGGCGTCGTACACCTTGTCAATGCCGGTGGCGGTGACGGTCAGGGCTTTGGCGGTAATGTTCGCCGTCGTCGTCGGCTGGGTCAACGTGTAGTTGCTGGCGCTGGCGCCGCTGATGGTCAGGCCGCTGACGGTGACCGTCTTGCCGGCGCCGACGTTCTTGTCAGCGAACGCACCCGTCGCGCCGACAGTGCTGAGTGTGACACTGTCGCCGCCAGCTACGCCGACCAGCGCGGCACTGGCCGTATTGAGCGTAGCGGTCGTGGTGCTGTCGTAGACCTTGTTGTTGGCCGTCACGCCCGTGACAGTCAGGCTCTTGGCGGTGATCACACCGGTGATGTTGTTCACGAACGTCACGGTGTAGTTGTTGCCGCTGTTGCCATCGGTGACCGAGCCGGTCGGCGTCAACGTCTTGCCGGTGCCCGCAGCCTTGGTGTCATAGGTCTCGGGGAAGTTGGCCGTGTCCCCGCTGGCCAGGCTGCCGACGGTGATCGTTGGGACCGCCGCCGCGCTAGTGGTGTTGTCATAGGTCTTGGTGTTCGTTGCCGCCGTCACTGTGATGGCGCGCACCGTGATGTCGGCGGTGGCCGTCGGCTGGGTCAAAGTGTAGTTGCCGGCGCTGGCCCCGCTGAGGCTCAGCCCGCTGACGGTGACCGCCTTGGCCGTGCCCACGTTCTTATCGGCAAACGCGCCGCTGGCGCCGACGGTATTCAGGGTGACCGTGTCGCCGCTGGTCACACCCACCAGGGCCGCGCTGGCCGTGTTCAGCGTTGCCGCCGTGGTGCCGTCGTAGACTTTACTGCTGGCCGTGACTCCACTGACGGTCAGGGCCTTGGCGCTGATCACGCCGGTCGTGTTGTTGGCAAAGGTGACCGTGTAATTGTTGCCACTGTTGCCGTCATTGACCGAACCGCTCGGGATGAGCGTCTTGCCTGTGCCCACGGTCGCGCTACTGAACGCTTGACTGAAGTTCGCCGTGTCTCCGCTGGCCAGGCTGCCCGACGTAATCGTCGGCGTCGGCGCCGAACTGGTGGTGCCGTCGTAGGCCTTGGTGTCGGTCACTGCGGTGACGGTGATTGCCCGCGTGGTGATGTTGGCGGTGGCACTGGTCGTGGTGTTAAAAGTGTAGTTGCCGGCATCGGTGCCGGTCAACGTCAGGCCGCTGACGCTGACGGCCTTGGCGGTACCGACGTTCTTGTCAGTAAACACCGCGCTGGTGTAGCCAGTGGTCAACACGTCGCCAGCCGCGCGGTTGTCGGAGAGCGTGACCGTGGCGATCGTCGTGCTGTCATACACCTTGTTGACGCCGGTGGCACTGATGGTCAGGGCGCGTGCCGTGATGTCGGCAGTGGCGGTGGCGGTGGTGTTCACCGTGTAGTTGGCGGCGTCGGTACCGGTCAGGCCCAGACCGGTGGCCGTGACCGTCTTGCCCGCACCGACGTTCTTGTCGGCAAACGTCGCTGTGCCGCCGGTCAGGCTAACCACATCGACGCCAATCACGCCGCTGAGTGAGCGGGTGGCGATGGTGGCGGCGGTCGTGCCGTCGTACACTTTACTGCTGGCGGTAATGCTGCCGACCAGCGTGGCCGCCGTGATATTGGCGGTCGCGCTGGCCGTGGTATTGGCTGTGTAGTTGCCAGCGTCGGCGCCGGAGATCGAGATACCGCTAACGTTGACCGTCTTGGCCGTGCCCGCAGTCTTGGTGGCAAACGCGGCGCTCGTATAACTGGTCGTCAGGACATCGCCGGCCACCCGATTGTCGGAGAGCGTAACAGTCGTGGCGGTGGTGCCATCGTATGCCTTGTTCGCGCCGGTGGCGCTGACTGTCAGTGAGCGGGCCGTGATGTTGGCGGTGGTCGTGGGTTGGGTAAGGGTGTAGTTGCCGGCGCTGGTGCCGCTGATGGTCAAGGCGGAGATCGTCACCGTCTTGCCGGTGCCGATGTTCTTGTCCGCAAACGCACCGGTGGCGCTGGCGGTACTCAGCGTCACCGTGTCCCCACTCACTTTACCTACCAGCACCGCACTCGCGGTGTTGAGCGTCGCCGTGGTGGTCGCGTCATAGGTTTTGTTGTTGGCGGTAATACCCGTGACGGTCAGGGCTTTGGCGGTGATGTTGGCTGTGGTGCTGGCCGTAGTGTTGGCCGTGTAATTGCCGGCGTCGGTGCCGGAGATCGAGATGCCGCCGACGGTGACCGTCTTGGCGGAGCCGACCGTTGCGCTGGCGAAGGTCGCGCTGGTGTTAGTGGCCGTCAGGACGTCGCCCGCGACGCGGTTGTCGGAAAGCGTCACCGTCGCCGCAGTCGTGGCGTCGTACACTTTGTCAATACCGGTGGCGGTGACGGTCAGGGCTTTGGCGGTAATGTTCGCCGTGGCGGTCGGCTGGGTCAACGTGTAGTTACCCGCATCGGCGCCGCTGATGGTCAGGCCGCTGACGGTGACCGTCTTGCCGGTGCCGACGTTCTTGTCCGCGAATGCGCCCGTCGCGCCGGCGGTGCTCAGGGTGACACTGTCGCCGCCGACGGCGCCAACCAGCGCGGCGCTGGCCGTATTGAGCGTGGCGGTCGTCGTGCTGTCGTAGACCTTGTTGTTGGCCGTCACGCCCGTGACAGTCAGCCCCTTGGCCGTGATGTTGGCTGTGGTCGTGGCCGTAGTCGAGACCAGTTGGTAATTGCCAGCCTTGGTGCCGGTCAGGCCCAGGCTCGTAGCCGTGACGGTCTTACCCGTGCCGAGGTTCTTGTCGCCAAACGTGGCCGTGCCGCCGCTCAGACTGACGTCATCACCGAAGAGCGCGCCGCTCAGGGTGCGAGTCGCGATGGTGGCCGCCATGGTGCCATCATAAACCTTGTTGCTGGCGGTAACGTTGCCGGTGACCGTCGCCTTGCCAACGGTCAGTTGGCCGGTGGCGAAGCTGAAGCTGTAATTGGCGGCGCTCAATGTGCCCTGCGTCACCGTGATCGTGTAGCTGCCGACGGCACTGTTGGTCGTGGCGCTGGTGCTGAAACTCGGACTGCCACTGACCACGCTGGCGTTGTCGCCACCCACAAAGCCGGTGTAGGTCGCCGTGAAGGCGGGGTTGGCCGCCCCATAGATCCGCGACAGGTTGTCGGCGGTCACGGTCAACGTTCCCTGGGTGATGTTGGCGGTGGTGCTGGCCGTGGTGTTGAACGTGTAGTTGCCAGCGTCGGTGCCGGTCAGCGTGATGCCACTCACGCTCACCGCCTTGCCGGTGCCGACGTTCGCGTCGGCAAACGCCGCGCTGGTGTAGGCGGTGGTCAACACGTCGCCGGCCACGCGGTTGTCAGAGAGTGTCACCGTCGCTGTCGCGGTCCCGTCATACGCTTTGTTCACCCCTGTCGCGCTGATGGTCAGCGTCCGTGCTGTGATGTCGGCTGTGGTGCCGGCGCCGGTCGAGGCCAGTTGGTAGTTGCCGGCGTCAGTGCCGCTCAAGCCGAGGCCGGTGGCCGTCACAATTTTGCCTGCTCCTGCGTTCTTGTTGGGGAACGTGGCCGTGCCGCCGGTCAGGCTGACCACATCGGACCCGATCACCCCGCTGAGCGTGCGGGTCGCAATCGTCGCCGTGTTGGTGCCATCGTATACCTTGCTGTTCGCCGTGATGCTGCCCGCCACGGTTGCGGCCGTGATGTTGGCCGTGGTCGAGGCGGTGGTGTTGAAGGTGTAGTTGCCAGCATCGGTACCGGTCACCGTGATGCCGCTTACGCTGACGGTCTTGCCCGTGCCAACGTTCTTGTCAGCAAACGTCGCGCTGGTGTAGCTGGTGGTCAACACGTCGCCGGCCACGCGGTTGTCGGAGAGTGTCACGGTCGCCGCAGCTGTGTCGTCATAGACTTTGTTCACGCCCGTGGCGCTTACCGTCAATGTCTTGGCCGTAATATTAGCCGTGGTCGAGGCGGTGGTGTTGAAGGTGTAGTTGCCAGCATCGGTACCGGTCACCGTGATGCCGCTCACGCTGACGGTCTTGCCAGTGCCAACATTCTTGTCAGCAAATGCCGCGCTCGTATAGCCGGTGGTCAGGACATCGCCGGCCACGCGGTTGTCCGAGAGCGTCACCGTCGCTGTAGTCGTGCCGTCATACACCTTGTTTACGCCCGTGGCGCTCACCGTCACCGCGCGCGCGGTAATATCGGCTGTGGTGCTGGCGCTGGTTGCTGCCAGTTGGTAGTTGCCCGCGTCCGCACCGCTAAGGCTCAGGCCTGTGGTCGTGACCGTCTTGCTGGTGCCCACGTTCTTGTTGGCGAACGTGGCCGTGCCGCCGGTCAGGCTAACCACATCGGCCCCGATCACCCCGCTGAGCGTGCGGGTCGCAATCGTCGCTGTGTTGGTGCCATCATACACCTTGCTGTTCGCCGTGATGCTGCCCGTCACGGTTGCGCCCGTGATGTTGGCCGTGGTTGAGGCGGTGGTATTGAAGGTGTAATTACCGGCATCGGTGCCGGTCACGGTGATGCCGCTCACGCTGACGGTCTTGGCGGTGCCGACGTTCTTGTCGGCAAACGCCGCGCTCGTATAGCCGGTGGTCAGGATATCGCCGGCCACCCGGTTGTCGGAGAGTGTCACTGTTGCCGCAGTTGTCCCGTCGTAAACTTTGTTCACGCCCGTGGCGCTCACGGTCAGCGTGCGCGCGGTGATGTCGGCCGTGGTGCTGGCGCTGGTCGAGGCCAGTTGGTAGTTGCCAGCGTCGGCGCCCGTCAGACCAAGACCTGTCGCCATGACCGTCTTGCCCGCGCCCACGTTCTTGTCGGCGAACGTGGCCGTGCCGCCGGTCAGACTGACCACATCGGCCCCGATCACCCCGCTGAGCGTGCGGGTCGCAATCGTCGCAGTGGTCGTGCCATCGTACACCTTGCTGTTCGCTGTAATGCTGCCCGTCACGGTTGCGACCGTGATGTCTGCCGTGGTTGTCGGCTGCGTCAGCGTGTAATTGCCCGCATTCGCGCCGCTGATCGTCAAACCGCTCACCGTTACTGTCTTGCCGGAGCCGACTGTCTTGGTGGCAAACGCACCCGCCGCACTTCCCGTGTTCAACGCCACCGAGTCCCCGCTTGCCACCCCCACCAACACAGCACTGCCGGTGTTAAGCGTCACGCTCGTGTTGCCGTCGTAAACCTTGTTGTTCGCCGTCAGGCCGCTCACCGTCAGGATCTTCTTGACCACCGTCAGGCTTGAACTGGGAACGCCTGTCAAGCTCCCGTCGGTGGCTGTAATCGTGGTCGTTTCGGCCGTGTTTAGCGTCGTCGCAAGGGTTGTGGTGGATTGCCCGGCAGAAAAATTCACCGAGGTCGTATAGGTCGGGCTGCCGCTGGGACCGCTGTAGGAAATCGTCTTCGTGCCGGAGTAGCTTGTCGCGATGTTGGTGGAGTCATCCACGGCGGTAAGCACTGAAATATTGAATGCCGTGGCTACCGTCTGATTGGCGACCGCGCCCGAATTGCCGCTGCCGGTCGTAAAAGTTTGATTCGGCAGCGTCACAAACATCTTCGTCGGCACTCCTGCGATTTCCGTGAGCGTCCCGAAGTTTGTCACACCATTGGCGACCCCGGACATGCTGCTGGATCCTGATTTCGTGATGTTGCCGGTTGCCAGCGGACTGACCGCGGTAGGACGCACCCGAAGGTTTTGCCAGGTCAGTGTGTTCGGTACGGAGCTCTTGGAAGAAACCGTGAACGTGAGTTGCGTGGAAGTCACGGTCAGCGGGGTAACACCGCCGCTGACACTGTTGTTGATGTTCAGTCCGGAATTCGAGCCACCATCTATCCTAATAGTCGGCAACGGACAGCATGACGTGTCGAAGATGAAACCGGCTGGCACGTTCAGGATGATCGTGCCGGTCCCCACGTCTCCCCCTGCCGATTCAGCGTAAACGGGACCCGTCAAAGCTGTCCACGCGCCACCGACTGTGCCCGCGGAAATGACGGTCCCGCCCGTCGCGGGAGTGAGCGTGCCGGCGTTGCTGTTCGACGCGCCGAGCAAAGCAAGTCCCAGGGCCAGGGTGAACGCAAGGGTTAATCTTTTCATATCATAGGTCTCCAGGCCTCAAATCGTCATGGTGCTGCTCTCGCCGAAAGCAATTCGAAGGCGATGGGTGTAATAGGAAAACAGAAGACACCCGGAAATGAGCGCGGCAACAAGATGATCCCCCCTTGGGGACGTAAACGACCCGCATGTTATTGACATCGGGAGCATCGCGTTTCTCTTTCCCGCGAAGAGCTTGCAGTTTTAATGCCAGAAGCAGGGAGGAGGGCCAGAACACCCGCATTCGTGACCGCACGCGTAATTGGCGTGCTCGCCATAAGTCGTCAGTCACTGAAGGTGGTTCAGCGAATCGTGCGAAAATCACATTCGCCGCTCATATGTGCACGCGGCATCCTTCAGATTTGGGACGAGGCGTTATGTACATTTCTGTTCAACGGCAAACCGGAAGCGGTAATCTTCGGCAGGAGCAGGCAGACCAGCGGTGATGTCGCGCCATCGCTCTCACGACGGCGCGGAACTGCATTATTCGGATTCGTTGCGAGTGCCACCGTGGCCCGCGAATGATCAGAAGAACGGCTAGTGGCCGGAGGCCATGCCGACCATAAGCTTGCGGAGCACACTCAACATATAAACACTAATAGCGGTCGTCGTGATGAAGATGAATAGAACACTTACTGAAACCGAATGTCTGCGCTTTTCGTTCATAACCAATTCCTTGGCGCAGAATTAAGCACGATACATGCCATGCCCAGGCCTACCCTCTTACTAGGCATGTGACCTGCTCCCCCAAAGATATGCAATCAGGGCTTCAACAAGAGACCGCGGAGTGTTTTTCGAACGCCATCGAATTTAAGACCATCCTCCTGGTCGATGACGACTGTCAACTGGCCGAGGCGCTCCAATGGATTCTGGCCGATGAGCAATTTATGGTGGATGTGGCGCATGATGGCGAGGAGGCGTTACCGAAGATCAAGGCCAACCTGTATGACGCCCTCATTTGCGATGTGATGATGCCCAAGCTGCGGGGCGACGAGTTGTTTTCGCGGGCGATCGAGATCCACCCGTATCTAAGCGATCGCTTCATTTTTATCAGCGGCTTCGCCGCAGACCCAGCCATCAATCTCTTCCTGTGTAAGACCGGTGTGAAGTATTTGATGAAGCCGTTTCCCATGCAGGCCCTCATCGATTGTGTCAAACAACTGCTCGCCTAGGCCCATGACCACGGCAACACATACCGCCGAGATTGAAATCCAAACACCGCCCGAATCGAATGTAGCGGCTCCAGAGTTGTCCTATGCTGCAACTCCGGAGTTGTCCAATGTCCCTCACCCGAAGCGGCTCGTACTGTTGGCGGAAGATGAGCCGATCATTCGCGAGTACCTGGCCTCGCTATTGCGGGAATTGGGCTGCATTGTGGTGAAGGCCGCTGACGGCGAGCAGGCCCTTGGCCTCTTCAAACAAATTCCGGGGATGATGATCGATTTGTTGTTGACGGACATCGTCATGCCCAAGATGACCGGCAAGGAATTGGCGTACCAGATCGGAATACTTTCGCCGGGAACCAAAGTCATCCTCTGCTCCGCTTACCCTGAAAAACTGGCTACTATCAATGGCATGATCGATACCCGTATCCCCTTCCTACAAAAGCCGGTAAAGGCAGACGCCTTGGCTGCGAAGCTGCGAGAAGTCTTCGATCAACCTGAGGAAGATGTGCCCGACGAACGGCTGTTCGACGGGGAACGCTTCTAATAGCCGCGCCCTACCAGCTGGATCGCCTTCGGACCGCATCGACCCTGAAAACGCGCCAAGAGCAATCTAAGGGCGCGCTCATTCAACTTCCCGGAGAAGACCGAAGGTCGTGACTTTGTCAGTGACACCCACCATGGCCGAGGTGCCGGATTTGGTAATCATTCCATCCGCCAATGGGGCGCCCGCAGTGGGGCGAACCCGCAGATTCTGCCAGGTGAGTGTGTTCGGTACGGTGCTCCTGGAACTGACAGTAAATGTAAGTTGCGTCGAAGTCATGGTCAGCGGGATTACGCCGCCATTGACATTGTTGTTGATGTTCTTCACGAGAGAAGATGGGTCACCATTTATCTTGATGGTCGGAAGCGGGCAGCACGACGTGTCGAAAACGAACCCGGCGGGTGCGTTCAGGATGATGGTACCGGTCCCGATGTTTCCTCTGGTCTTTTCCGTGTAGACGGGGCCGGTCAACGCGGTGGAAGCGCCGCCGACCGTATCCGCCGAAATCGCGGTCCCACCGGTCGCCGCCGTGATCGGGCTGGTGTTGACGGTGATCGAAGGACTGGTGTTCGAGGAGATTCCTGCATCGCTTGCGTCCGAGGCAGTGATCGTATAAGTCCCGCCCATCCCGAAGGTGAACGAGGAATTGTTTGTCCCCGCGACGAGAGCCACATCGGGCGGCAGCATGGCGTTGGTGTCTGTCGATGTAATGTGTACGAAATCCGTGACCGTATTGACCACGTTCCAGCTCGCGTCCACGACATTCATCGTAATGGTGAAGGGTGTATTCGCGGTTTGAGCGGCCGGCGGCCCGGTTTTGCCGGTGGACGTTCCGGGCGCGGCCTTTTCGCCGGGCACCAGCAGTTGCAGTTTTGTGGACGCACTCGAGCTGATCATGACGTTGTCGGAAGCGGCACTGATCAATCCGGTCCCCGTGAAATTGAGGGTCGTGGTTCCAGCCTTAAGGCAGCTCAAATCAGTAAACGTAACCAGGCCGCCCGAAGCCACGATAGTGGTCGTACCCTGCAACATTCCGGTGCCTGGCGCGGCGGTTACCGCCGTGCTGTTGTCGGCGCCACGGCGGTTGCCGAACTGATCCACGACCTCGATCACCGGTTGTTGAGCGAAGGCGACGCCGGCCATGGCGATGGAAGAGGGTTGCGTTTGAACGAGCAAGGCTTTGGCCGCGCCGGCCACCTGGGAGAGCGAACCAAAATTGGTTGCGTCGTTCACGATGCCAGCGATGACCGCTGTGCCGGGATTGGCGCTGGTGCGCAGAATGTTGCCAGCCGAGGGCAGAACCGCTCCGTCTGCCGCTTGCACCTTGATGCCACTGATGGTTACGCTGTTGCTTTCGCTGGTGCCGGCAACCGTGAGAGTAACTGTGATGTTTGAAGCCGAGACGGAAATGCGAGCCGAGGTCATATCTCGATTTCTGGCAAATTTGATACTCCCCGTCCCAGCCTTGAAGCGCCATCCACTCGGGGCGGTCAGAATCAGCGTCACGTTGGTCCCGATCGCAAAATCAGCGGTTGCATTTTCCGCAATCACGATGTTGCCAAGCGTGGTGAAGGCTGGCGATGTGGCGTCTTGTGCTGTATCCGCAGAAATGTTACTCCCGCCGGAGGCTGTCGTGGCGGTCACGCCATTTGCACGCGACGCGGGAGCGAACGCGAGCAGGGCCAGGGCTGCGCATACCGCTAGAAACAGCGTGGGCCGCCAACTGCGCCGCACTGATGTTGCGGGAAACAGTAACCGTCCGGGCGTATGTCTGATTGTCATAGTCTCACTAAGTTTGGTTCGAGTATTAACCAGTGCCGTTCTCTCATTTCACGGATTCCCGTAACAATCTATTGGACAAGCGCCCTGGCCTGGGCGCACGGCAGATAGGGGCAATCGCCGCCGACTTGATCGCCCGCAGCACTGGCCAAAAACATGACGGTGGCGCTCCAGCCGCTTCCGGTGTTGTTGAAATCCGTGAGTTGCACCCGGACAAAACCCACGATTGTCGCTGACGAGCTGTTTCCGCTGAATGTGGCATTTTCAACCACGGGTACGACAAAGACTGATCCGAGACCGAGCTTCGAAAAGGCGCTTTGCACCTGCGCGTTACCTGAGATCGTTGGAATACTTCCCACGGAGGCGGTGCAGTTACACCCACTTGCGGTCATGTCGGCCTGCCACGCACCGACGTTCTGATAACTGCCTGTGGACTCGTCAACGCCAAGATCGATCTTTCCCTGTTTGCCGCTACCGACACTGGCACTATTTAGAGTCATGTAGCCGCCAATTACGCTCGGTTGTCCGGTGAACGTGTTCGTTGCCAATTGGTCCGCGGTTACCGCGAAGGGAATGATCGGACCTGCGATACGACCAGCCGACCCCAAAGCCGCAATCGAATGAACCACAGGGCTCATGGAACTCATGCCGACGACTTTCGCGAACGTCATGTCAACATTTCGCTTGGCCGGCACGCGCACGGCATTGTAGGGGGTTGCGCCCCCCGCGGTGAACGTGAGGGCACTGGTGTCCCAATGGCCGACTTCCACTGTCCCCGCATTTTGAATCTCATTTGAGGCCACGCCGTTGGCGGCGGCGAGGTAGACGGCTTCCTGGATCGCAGCGTCCGGTGAGTTCGTGAGCATGGCGGCGCCGGCATACGCGGCCGCATCGGTGGCAAACTGCTCATGCCGTTTCTCCTTGTACACGCGCCCCACATCGATGGTCAGCGCGGCAAAGCCAAAGAGACCGACCATGAACATGGTCACGAGAACCAGCGTAGACCCCGACTCACGAGGATGCCTGTTGGATAAATTCTGCTGGCCGGCATCGTTGCCACAGCAGCGAACACAAAGCTTCCCATCGAGACAAAACGAACCCCTGGATGTGTGCATACCCTTTACCCCTTAATCCACACAATCGTGGAACTTCCTTGTTTAGCGTCCCGCGTCCTTGGTATCGCGCCTTCCCTTTGCTCCGGAAGTGCAAAACTCGCTCACCGCTTCGACGCTGCTCCGACCAGGTTGGACCCTAACCATACCTCGTCCAAAGCGGCGTTATACTAGCTGCCGCGCTTTAGAAAGGCAACAAAATTCTTCAACTAAATTGCCTTGCAAGCCAGTACTTTACAGGGTTACAGGCTATCATGCCATCCGGGAACGTGTGCCGTTTGCGACGATCGAACGCATCTGGACACCACAACTACACGCACCGGATTCGCCATAACAGGTTCTTGTTGAGGCTGGTGGTGATTAAAGCCCACGTTCGCTTCCAAGTCGTGGGATGTTCCTCGTGACAATTCTAACTGAGGGCAGCAAAGTCGCGCTTCTTAGCCCCACGAGATTGTAAGGTGAGCTATCCGTGTGAGAATTCTAGTCTTGTCTTGGCTCTTGGGTCGGCAGTAGATTTCGCTTCTACTGAGAGCAATCTGGGTTCGCAGTGTACGTTTGCAGAATGTTTTTCTGAAAGTGTTTTGGCATTTGTTCAAACTTCTTGTAAGCCAGTATTTATAAAGCTTATGCGCCCGTAGCTCAACTGGATAGAGCATCGGTCTTCGGAACCGAGGGTTGGGGGTTCAAATCCCTCCGGGCGTACCACTTACCCCTTGAGCCCACGTCAGGAGTGCTGAACCACCGATAAACAGAGGCTTCGGTAGGGGTTCTAATTGCTCCCGACTCCTCTACCTCCCATCCGCTCGGATTTAGAACCCCCAGAAACTTGCGGCGATTTTCGGGGGTCATCTTCTCGTACACCCTCGCAGCGTTCGTCAAAACCTTATTGGCCAGCTCCAATGCCCCCTCGACGTTGAGGCCATCCACCTCGCTGTTATATATGGCGCTCCGAGAAGCCTTCAATTGCTGCTCCAAGTCATCGCGGTGCCTCTTGTAGCTATCACGGTCGATAGCTTGGTCGTAAATATAAGCGCTCTCCAATTTGATCAGCTTGGCCTCGACCCCTTTGATGGTCGCTGCGTGATGAGTTGCACTCAGCTTCACAATGTCCGACCGGGAGTTCCATCGTTTGGCGACGACCTGATTGACGACCCGCATGGTTCCCGGCGTCGGTTGAAGGTTGCGGAGGTGTTGTGTGAAGGCCGCCTCAATCTTCTCTTTCCGCACTGCGACCCGGTTGTCGCATTGCTTGTTGTAGCAAGCGTAGTAACCAAACTTCCCGCCATGCCGCCCGGTCGCGAAGTAGCCAGTCATCGTCTGACCACAGCACCCACAACGGAGAGAACCACGCAATGGCAAATCAACCCGGTCTCGTATGTGACTCTTGGGCCGGTTGGGACGACGGTCGTCGGCAACAACTTGAACCCGCTCGAATAATGCCTGTGTCACTATCGGCACAAAGTTCCCACGCACTTTCAGCCCCCACTTCTCAACTACAATCCAGCCGGAATAGATTGGTCGCCGCAGCATCTTCGAGAAATCGTGCAACGTGACTTCATCGCCACCAGCCGTCGTCAGCCCCAATCGTGTGACCTTGCTCAACACTTCCTGCTTAGAATGCAGTCCAGTTGAATACAGACGGAACGCCTCGGCGATCAACGGAGCACGCTCTGGGTCGTGCGCAAGCATCGGCTCATTGCGGTCGTTGCGAGCATTCCGGTATCCCAGCGAAGCGGGGAACGGCCAGCGCCCCTTCTCCGCTGCCGCTCTCATGCCCGCCTTGGCGCGGTCGGCTCGTTGCTCATTGTCGAGTTGATTTGCACCGGCCATCATTGTTTGAATGAACCGTCCTGCCGATGTATCTTCGATGCGTTCCTGCACGCTGTGCAATCGAACTCCATACCCGTTCAACGTAAATGTCACGTTAAGATGGTCGCGGGCATCGCGGGCAAAACGGTTGGTGTGATAGACAACGACCACACCGATCCTGCCTTTGACTTTGCCGCAATAATCTAGCATCGCTTGAAACTGAGGCCGGTTCGTTGTCTTGGCTGACTCTCCACGTTCCTCGAAAATGCGGTCGATGGAGAACTTGTTGCGCTCGCAGTACGCACTACACTCTCGTCGTTGAAGCTCAAGCGACAGGTTCTTGGTCTGCTCGTCGGTCGAAACGCGGGTGTAGATAACTGCCTTCATTTGGCGATGCTCCTCGCTTTCCGTGCTTTCTTGGCGCGTTTCGCTGCCGCTGACTTCAGGCCCATGCGCCGGTAGTAGTCTGCTCCTCCGCGAATCTTACTCTCGCCTGTGCCAGCTTGCCCACCCCTCTGGGCAATCTGCCGCAAGTATTGACGAACCGCCTTGTCCATGTTGTCCCCCATCAAGCAGACATTAACACAAGCGGGTTGTGTATGCAAGTACATTATGCAGCTTGTAGGGTATCGTGTGACATGGTCCCGGAATTGTCGTGTTCGTTAATGCAGGTATCAATAATGATGTCGGCCAGGCCCTCAACGAGCGCAAGTAACTCCTCAACCTGAGGGTCGGTCATCCCGACAGCCTCGGCTTCAAGAAGCTCTCTTGCTTGTTGGATGGTCAAAGTCATCTTCTATTCCGCAACGCTGTGGCAATTCACCTGGATCCGCTTGCCGCAGTACACCCAGCGCCGGAAAACCGCTTCTTTGGTCTCGGTGTACCTAATGCGGCCCGTTCCTGGGCCTCGACACGCTCGCGGAACTTCGCTTGCGCACTTGTCAAATCAGGATATGTCCAGCCGTCCTTTCCCCACCGCTCCGACGAAGGCATGACTTCGCGCGCGGGAAGCAGCTTGCCGAAGGCGAGACAGGCCTCGCGTTTCTGAATCCGCACTACCTCGTAACCACGATTGCGCTCGCTCTTGCTCTTTTCAAACAAGGCAATGTCTCCCTCGCGGTATAGCTGGCGGAAATTGAACCCGTCCGACTTAAAGGATTCGGACAACGGTTTCACTGTGCACCGTCCGTACTGATGCGCTCGCTGACGGTGTTTTCCGCTAACCAGGCCAGCCAGTCGCTTTCCGGTACATGAACGCAACCCCCAACCCGAACCATTTTTAAACCGTGTTCATGCTGCCAGCGATAAAGTGTAGCGCGCGAACCGCTTGCTGAGTCCGACTTGGGCTCCCTGTAACCGCAATGCTGTTCCCGCCCGAAAGGGCTCTCATGCTCCAGAGGAGGGCGGAGGAGACAAACAGCGCGCGGTCATCACGCCGAGCACTGGGCGGTTGATTACCGGGTCGATATGACGATGTTCCAAATGGATGGAGAAAGTGCCGTCACGATAAGCGGCCTTAAGCGTAGCATTGGCCATGGCCAGATGATCGGCGAACCCAAAACGCTCTTCGAAAACCTCGGCAAGACACTAGAGAAATGATGAGTCAGACCATCCTTCAGCCTTGAAGAATATCGTGGCGCTCCCCTACCACTATGCCGTCGGGTATACCAAAATGTATACCACCAGCAACAACCGGTAACGCTGCGTATCTGACGGTAAGATTTTTCCAAGATTTGCGCCTATTTGTGTAAGGCCCACCGCTCATGTGGATGACCGTTGTGCTTACGGAATTCTAACCCGATTATAGAGAAGTCAGAGGACTACCAGCGGGTGAATCGATGGCCGAGAGCGCATCATGGTGAAAATGGTCTGCGGTTGGTTTTGACAACTCGGCTGAGGGATTGACAGTAGAGCCAAGATAATTCCCTGAAGTTCGGACAGTGTGGCTGGTGTCTGTGTAACCGCCTCGTTTCCGATCAAGCCGGTATTGGTTTCGTGGCGGGTTCGAGCCCCGTCACTCCCACCAATTTTGTAAATGTATCGCCAGAGTAAAGGCAAAGGCCCCGATCGGGTGATTTGGCCAAACTCGCATTCGTAACAATGTTTCGCATTGTCCACATTGTTGACAACCTACGAAACCAGTTGGTATCCTGCGCGAGGTAATGTCTACCCCCGTTCCAGTCGAGCAGAACCCGCCTGCCGATCGACTACTAGAAGCTCTAGCGAGTTGCCGCAAAATCGGCGCGCAACATGATCTCGGAGTCCTCTTTGATCTCATCGCCGCTGAGGCTACCAAACTCCTGGGAGCAGACCGGGCAAGCATTTTTCTCCTGGATCGCGAGAAGAGCGAATTGTGGTCACTGGCTGCGGTCGGTGAAAAGCGGATTCGATTGGATGCCCGCCTGGGTCTTGCGGGCGCTGCGGCCCTTTCAGGCCAAACTATCAACGTGGATGACGCCCGCCGTGATCCACGCTTTTACCCGGGTGTCGATGCACGCACGGGCTATCGCACGCGCAACGTCCTGGCCATGCCGTTACGCAACGACAAGGGAGAAATCATCGGCGCCGTGCAGGCGCTGAACAAGAAAAGGGGCGGATTTACCACCGAAGATGAAATTCTCCTGCAAACTTTGGCTTCGCAAGCGGGCAACGCGCTGGAAACGGCGCAGTTCGTCAGGCAGCTGCAGGAACAACGGGACCAATTGCGGGAAGACACATCGCACTTGCGGAAAGAGATGGAAGGCCAATCCGCCACGCAACAGATAATCGGCACCAGCGATCCCATCCAGCTGGTTGTACGGCGGATCCAGCAGATCAGCGATATCGATGTCAACGTCCTGATCACCGGCGAAAGCGGTACCGGCAAGGAAATGGTGGCCCGCGCGATTCATCTGAACAGCTCCCGCGCCCGCCGCCCGTTGATTTCTCTGAACTGCGCCGCGCTGCCGGACAGCTTGGTGGAAAGTGAGTTGTTTGGGATTGAGAAAGGGGTGGCCACGGGCGTCGAGGCACGCATTGGAAAGTTTGAGGCAGCCAACGGCGGGACATTGTTGCTGGACGAAATCGGCGATCTAAATTTGGTGGCGCAAGCCAAGATATTGCGGGTGTTACAGGAAAAAATAGTCGAGCGTGTCGGAGGCAAGAAACCGATCCCCGTTGATGCCCGTGTGCTCGCCGCAACCAACAAGGACCTCGGGGTTGAGATAAAACAACGCGCGTTTCGCGAAGATCTGTATTATCGGCTCAATGTCATCCACATTCATCTACCCCCTCTGCGGGAGATACCGGAAGATATTACCCTGCTGGCGAATTACTTTCTTTCGAGATTTTGTCGCGAAATAAGGAAGGAACCCATGAAGCTGTCCCCGGGTGCGTCTCGGTGCCTGAGGAGCCATCCCTGGCCCGGGAATATTCGAGAATTACAGAATGAAATCAAGCGGGCCGTGATAGCCACTCGCCGCTCTACCATCACGGAGGATGACATGTCCGAAGCGGTCCGAACCAGCGGCACCGCCGGCGGAATCATCCGGGACAGTTCCGGCCGGTCGCTTAAGGAAATCGTGGCGCAACTCGAGACGCGTTTGATCCGGGAAGCATTGAATGCCAGTCATCACAATCAACAGCAGGCGGCTCGCGCCCTCGGGCTCAGCCGCCAGGGGCTGATCAAAAAGATGAAGCGCTACGGCGTGACTTGAGTTCGCTGGACCTTTGCGCGCTGGTTGTCGTTCGTCTGTCGGCTGATTGAGACCTTTGCGTTCCTTCCGTCGCGCTTCCGTGGACGTTTCCCTTATCGGCCGCATTGGGACAACAGGGCTTCGTGGATGATGGTGCGCTGCTCGTCCTTCGTGATCGATCCCGACTTCACAAACTGGCGGGCTACTTTGGACACGGCGCCGACGTACTTTCCGTGATTCTTCCACATCGTGCCGGAAGAGGGTCCCTGGCAGGGGCAGAGTTGGTCGATCCGGCCACGGACCGTTGGCACCAGCGCGATGCCGCGGGGGTTGACCAATTCCCCGCTGCCCATGTATACGTTGGTCTGGGTGTCCGACGCGGGGTCAATCTGAATCACGGCTCCATTCAAGCTGAATGCATCCGGGTCGCCCACGAGGACGTCGTGCTGGGCCCCGATTACGACGCTGACCGGCGTTACCAGATCATTTCCGACGGAGACCACTTGTTGTGCTCCGCTGGCGGCATCCAGGCGGACGAGAGCGTGGGAACCTTCGTCGGCTACAAGGAGACTGCCGTCGTCGTCAATCGTGATCCCCACTGGATTTACCAGGTATGTCCCTGCGCTGATATTGGTTTGCGTTCCGCTCGCCGGGTCGACGCGGACGATGGTCCCGGTCATGTCCGCCACGAAAATGCCGCCATCGCCAGCAACCGCGACGCCGACCGGTGCTCGGAACATCCCGTTTGCGGACACCACGGTTTGCGCGCCGCTCTGAGGATCGACCCGGACAACGGCCTGGGCATTCGCGACGAGGATGTTTCCCTGATGATCAAGAGTAATCCCGTAAGGCGTTCCGAGAACGCCTCCTGAGGAAACGACGCGATTCGAACCGGTCTGCGAATCAATGCGGATGATCGCCAGAGCGCCGGAGTCGGCCACGAGGATATTACTGTCCGCCTCAACGACGACTCCGAAGGGGCGCACAAGATTTCCGCCTGAGGAAATGACCGTGGCCGCTCCCGTTTTGGGGTCGACTCGCAGGACGGCGGACGAAGAATCCGCCATGACAATGTCGCCCGACTTCAGGTTCATAGCTTTGCTCGTGGCCGCTGCGGCAACCGAAATGGCCAGACACACGGCCAGCGCCCGGAGCGTGGTCACCTGCGGACGGTTGATCGTTTGTTCCTGGTTTTGCTCGATGGACTTTACCTGTGTCATTTGCTCCTCCTCTTTTCGATTGGCGCCGGGTTTCACTTTCATGACTGAGGAGTCCTATCGCAGAGGCCATGCCACACCCGATTTTACCAAGCAATCCAGCACAAATAGTTATATCGCAAATAATTCATATACAATATGATACATCGATTTCAGAAATCGGGATTACCGTCCAAGATCCCCGGCCGTAACAGCCGTGACTAAGTACACTTTGTGTACACAAATGTTGACTAAGTTGACAGTGTCTTGGTCGCTCGCAAACCTAGGGACCTATGCCTGGAAGTCCCCTGGATTTTTTGACATTTAGGAACAAGCTAGGGTCCGTGCGGGTTCGTGCGGCGTATTGGACAAGGCGGCCGAACCTTGGCAGCCTGGGCGCCGCGCAGTGGCCCACTCGGCGTGCAGGTTGTGGCGTGGAACGACGGGGGCGGGAACGGTAATCAAGCCGTCTGCTGTGTTCGGTTGCAGGGACTTGGACGTAGTGCGGCAACTGCGACGGGGTGTGGCCAACCACCGCTCAACGGATCGTTTTCCACGAGCGACTGAGCAACATCGAGTCCGAGTGTTGCTTGTCCATCTTCCGCAAGCGGCTACCGACCGTCCGCAAGATTCCCATCATCAAACGCGCCGCCACCTGCGGGCGTGTCTCCACCAACTGCTGAAACGCCGCGCGCGAAAACCGCAACAGCCGTCCCGGCACCGTCGCCACCACGTCCGCCGACCGATTGTTCTCGTCGAGCAGGCACAGTTCGCCGAAGAAATCGCCCGTCTCAAGCTTGGCCAGTAATGCTTCCCGCCCCTGTGAAACAAGGCTAACACGGAATTCACCTTGCATGACCAGAAACATGCAGTCACCGACATCACCAGCGCTCACGATGATCTGGTTGGGGCGACAGGTGACCGGCTCAATAACTGCGTTAAGAATGGAAATGTCCTCATCTGTCATGTCCGCAAAAAGCTTGATGCGACGCAATTCGCTCGATGTGAATTGCGCCCCGCTATCAGGAACCAGGTTGGCAGCCATGTCTCGCCTCCTCCAAATTAGAATTTTACGACGTCTCCATCCATCGCAAACAGCGTTTTTCGTGGACCCAATACGTTCCCCGCCAGGGCCTTGACCTCGGCGAGTCGTGCCCACGCTGGTCGCCCAATGTGCGTAATTGCTACGCGCCGCACATCCTTCGGTTGCAGGAATTCAACCAGCTCCCTCGGTTGAAAGTGTGCCAACTCGACCACCAGTAAGTCGAGAGATTTCGTGCACAGTGGCCGCAAATCCTCGGGCATACCCATATCGCCCGAGTATGCCAGCCGCTTGCCGCCTCCTGTCGCCAGCAGGGAAAACGCGTCGAACTGTACTGCCGGACGCGGCACGCCGTACTGTTTGCGCAGATTATCGAGGTGCGTGGTCCGAAACGCACGCAGTTGTATCGGCCCGCATCGCATCGCCGAATGTTTATCAAACGCGATCCATTTCACCGAAAAACCCAGCTGTGGTTCAAACAGGTAACAAGCATCCAAGCACTCCCGCATCAATCGTATCGCATGCCCGGGCATCCAAACGGTCAGCGGCCGTCGTCGCCCTTCCAGCGACATGGACTGCATGAGCATTAGGAAGCCACCGATGTGGTCCGCGTGGGTGTGGCTGATGACGACCATGTCAATGGCGCTGAAATCCTTCCCCATCCTCTTGAGAGTATGGCTGCATGGTTCGCCACAGTCCAGGAGGATGGTCCGCGCGGCAAATTCTAGCAGCAAGGACGCATGATGCCGGCCGGGAGACGGCAAACCATCTGATGTACCGAGAAATGTGACGGAATCACGCATACCGGGCGACGGCGATTGAAGCTGAACTTCTACCACGCCGTGGCACACCTGCCAAGCGTGCCGTAATCGCGGACCATCGTCCACCTTCGCGCCTCTGAAAGCAGTTATGCAGAAGCCTGCTCAGCTAAACCAACCCGATCACTACACAGCCGGCATGATCTCTCGTGTTTTGGACATCCTGCTCATGTAACAGCAGAACAACCCAATCACACCGGTCTGACCGCAGACGCCTGTAAGCTTACTGCTACGCTGCAGAACGGGACACGAAGGAAGCTCTGTCAAACTTCACTTGTTGCTGGAGGGCTTATCCTGCAAGCTTGACAGGGTGGTTGGTTTTCTGTATACCTGCGATGGGCCGCCAAATCCACCAAACCCAAGTGAGAAAAGGGTCGCGGGTTGTATAACTCAGAGTGACGAATTCGGTAGGACGTGTGTTCCGGTTACCTTGGGAGTAGCAAAGGGAGAACGATGAATATGAAGCAGGGCATTGGTCATTATATGCGGTTCGGATGCGCGGTAGCACTTGGAGTAGTCATTGGCCATGGGCCATCGGCGCTGGCGGGCTGGACGGGTTCGATGAACGGCTCGGGCTTTGGAAAGGCTTCCGTCAATGTCACCTCATCAACGCTCAAATCTAACACGGTAGCCACAGCCCTCATGACCAGCCCGAGTGCGGCCATGACTAACACCCCGGGTTTTGTCGCTGGCGGCCCCCTTCCCAGCGGGGCGTCCACTAAAACACTGGCCCGCATCCTGGGGCAACCGGGCTACGTTTGGAAGTCCACCACCACGGCAAGCAATGGTGACAAGACCGATAACAGCGAATTGACAGGTTACGTGACCGCGACGTCGCGGGTGTCATCCACGACTCTGGAAGTCCTTTCGTCTACCATCGAGACCAATGGGTGCTCCGACGGCCAAGCCCTATATTCATTCTCCTGGCACTGGTCGGGATCCGACGCCGGAGCGGCACAACAGATCAAATTCTATGAGTTCGATGCTGCGCTTCCTACGAACTTCACCGGAGACGTAGGTTCCCTGCCCGGTGCCGTGCAATTGCCGACAGACTTTCCTTTCCCGGTCCGTGCCTACGTTTTCATCCCCGAATGCCCTACATGCTGCGAGGGGCCATGCCCAACGAACTTTGATGAAGTGATCAATTACAGTTTCTGCGCAACCAATGACCCCAATTTGGTTTATATGGTCACGGACGGAATTGCCGTCTCGCTTCCGTGTCCGCTGTCATTCACTGGTTTCCTGCCTCCCATCGGCGGCGGGGATGTCACTGGCGGCACCTGCGCTTCGGCCGTACGAGGGTTCAAGCTGGGCAGTACCATCCCGATTAAGATGACTCTTCTGAACTGCGATGGGTCGCCTGTCCTGACTGGCAGTCACACGATTCAGTTGTCCAAGTGTGATGGCACGGTAGGCGGGGAATCAGCCGTCGACGCGTCGCCTACGGGTGGTGCCACCACTGGCAATCTGTTCCAACCGGATGGTTCTGGTACGTGGCATTTCAACCTTGCCACGAAAGGTTTGAGTGCGGGCACTTGGAAGATCATTGCCACTTTGTCTGACGGCAGCCAGCACTACGTTTACATCGATCTCAAACCCTGACCGAACTGCCGGGTGTGAGAAAAAGTCCGATAGCGACTTGGAATTGGCAAAGACCATTCGCGCTTTTGCGATAGCCTGTCTAATGGCAGGCTCGGGGGGACTTTCGTCTGAGGCCGGCCAGGTCACATTCGATCACTCGTTGGGTCAAACCGGCCAATCGCTCTCCGGGCCGGCTTTCAACATCACCTCCGGCGACGGCAAAACAGTCGGGCACAATCTTTTCTTCAGCTTCTCACAGTTTGACTTGTCCAGCGGGGACATCGCGACCTTTTCTGGCCCGAACACGATCCAGAACATTTTATCCCGAGTCACCGGTGGCAGTCCCTCTTCGATTGATGGACTAATCCGCTCCACGATCTCAGGAGCCAACGTTTTCTTTATCAATCCCAAGGGCATCATCTTCGGTCCCAACGCCAGGATCGACGTCAGCGGTTCCTTCGCCGCCAGCACCGCCGATTATCTGAAATTAGCCGATGGTGCGCGATTCGTGGCCGCGGTGGGTGCGGACGATTCCCTTTTGAGTTCGGCTCCGGTTAGCGCTTTTGGATTTCTCGGAGGAAGTCCCGGCAGTATTGCGGTGCAGCAGGGTGTCCTTGCTGTGCCAGCCGGCAAATCAATCTCGCTCGTCGGCGGTGACATTTCCGTCGATGGCGGTTTGGTGCAGGCGCCTGCCGGGCAAATCAACATGGTCAGCGTCCAATCCGCCGGGGAAGTGCCTGTGGATCCGACGACACTGAGCGTCGCGGCATTCAACGCGGCGTTTCCGCAACAAGGCCAGATCAGTTTGCTAAACGGTGCGCAACTCGACGCGAATGGTGACGGTGGCGGCCGGATTGTCATCCGCGGCGGTGGCCTGATGGTGGACGGTTCCTTTATCCAGGCCAATACCACCGGCGCGGGCGACGGTCAGGGAATCGACATCTCCGTTGTCAACGATTTGAATCTCGTCAATGGTGGCCAAATCGACAGCCTGTCGACCATGGGCCTTGGCGCGGGCGGAAATATCAGCATCACGGCCGGCTCGATCCGGTTGGATGGCGGCGGCTTGACGGACAATAATTTTAACCCGACGACGCAAATCTCCGCCGCAACCGGGGATCCACTTCTTGGCGGTGGTGCTGGCAAGGGCGGCGACATCACGATTCAAGCCGGCAGCCTCGAATTGGTAAACAGTGCCCAAATCTCTTCCGCTACCTTCGGCGCCGGAAATGCCGGGCGCATCGACATCACGGCTTCGTCCGTGCGACTTGACGCGATGCTCACCACGCCCACGCAGATCACTGCGAACAGTCAGCAGATCAATGGCGGCGGTAACGCCGGCGATATAATTATCCAGACGGATTCTCTCGAAATACTTAACGGTGCCACGCTCCTCGCGGCCACGTTTGGCTCTGGGGATGCGGGTTTCATCGGCATCACCGCCAAGTCTGTCAACATGTCCGCTTTTGGGACTGTAGCGGCGGCCACTTTTGGTTCTGGGAAGGGTGGCAGTGTCGAAATCACGGCCAACTCCATTCTACTCGACTCATCGTTCATCCAGGCAGTCACCACCAGCTCCGACGCGCCAGCGCCCGGCGGTGACATTCACATCTCCGCCGGCATGCTCGAACTGCGGAACATGAGCTCGATTTTTACCGACAGCTCCGGCGCCGGTCCGAGCGGCAACGTCGAGATTCAAGCCGGGAACGTGACGCTGGCGGGCAGTTCCACAATAAAAGCGGCCGGCGAGGCAGACGGAGCGGCCGGTGGAGTCTCATTGCAGGTGGACGGCTCGTTGACAATGACCGATCACAGTGCGCTGCAGGTTTCGGCGGCGAACAACGACGGCGGCGATATCTCCGTGATGGCCGGCAGGGACATTCAACTCAAGCACAGCCAGATCACTGCCGAAGCCGCGCTGAATGGCGGCAACATCGAATTGACGGCTGGACGCCGCATCTATTTGTTACACAGTCCCCTCAGCGCCAACGCGCATCAGGGTAATGGTGGGAATATCACGTTCGATCCGACCTTCGTAATATTGAATGAGAGCCCAATTACCGCCAAGGTGGATGTCCAGGGCAATGGGGGCAAGGTCACGGTCAACTCTGACTTCTTCTTCGCCTCCGAAAGTCCGTTTGACGTATCGACGCCGTCCGGGATTCCCGGCACTGTGGTCGTTACCGCCCCGAATGTGGATCTAAGCGGAAGCCTCGTGGCCTTGCCGGCGGATCTTCTGGACGCGGAATCCTTGTTGCGTCCCGATTGCGGAGTGCGATTGGCCGGTAATGTCAGCAGTTTCATCGTGCTTGGGCCCGGAGGATTGCCCATCGAGCCAGGCGGGTTCGTGCCAAGTTCAGTGCCGATGGGTGCGGATGATGGCGAGTAGGAGAGTCCGCCACGTCCTGGCGTTATTTGGACTGGTATTACTTGCGCAAACCGCCGGTGCGCAGAGGCTGTCCACTAGCGCGCGGCTGTTCGTCCATGGATTTCGATTTGAGGGTAATACCGCCTTTTCGTCGGAAGTCCTGGCGAAAATCACCGCGCCCTATGCGAACCGTGAGATCACCACCGAAGAACTGGAAGACGCGCGTCGTGCCGTCACTGTCTACTACATCAACCACGGGTATCTCAACTCCGGTGCCCTCATCCCGGATCAAACCCCCGAAAACGGTGTCATTACGATTCGCATCGTCGAGGGCATTTTATCCAGGATTGAGTTGCACGGAAATAAATGGTTGCGCGACGACTACATCACCAGCCGATTACAGCTTCGGAGCGGCCCGCCGCTCGACATGAACAAGCTGAAAGAGGGTTTGCAAGTTCTCCGGCAGAATCCAAATATCAAACAGATCAACGCCGAATTGGAGCCGGGCACCGCTCCCGGCCAGAGTATTCTGGATTTACGCGTTGTGGATCAGCAACCGTTTCGGGTCGGCCTCCAGATCGACAATCACCGGCCGCCCAGCGTCGGCGCGGAAGAGATCTCTCTACTGGCGGCAGATCTGAATCTGACCGGACACAGCGACCCGCTGGATGTGACGTATGGAATCGCGAATGCCGGCGAGAATGATGGCTGGGGACTTTCCGGGTGGCACAATATCGGCGGCAACTATGCGTTGCCACTGAACCGTTACAACACCACTCTCGGCGTCCGCGCCAGCCGGCAGGACACCAGCATCGTCGAAAATCCGTTCACTACACTGAACATCAGTAGCGAAACCGTTGACTTGGGCGTCACGTTGCGCCAACCGGTGTATCAGACGGCGAATCGTGAAGTGGCGCTATCGGTCGCATTCGACCGGCGTCAGAACAATTCCACGCTCTTCGGCCAGCCGTTCGATATCTCGCCGGGAGCTACGAACGGCCAGATGACAGCAGCGGTTTTGGGATTGTCGCAAGAGTTCATCGACCGCGGCCAGAATCATGTGCTCGCGTTGCGATCCACCTTCAATGTTGGTTTGGATGTGCTTGGCGCAACGGACGACAGGGTGGCTGGCGATCCGAACGGGAAGTTTTTTGCCTGGCTGGGTCAGGCGCAGTACATCCAACGCCTCTTCAACACGCCGAACCAACTTATCTTGCGCGTCGCCGGGCAATGGACCGACGACAAATTGCTGGCGCTCGAACAAATCAGCGTTGGTGGGGCGGACACCGTGCGGGGCTATGTGGAAAATCAACTGGTGCGCGACCGCGGCCTGGTGTCGTCGGCGGAGTTTCGGGTGCCGGTGCTTTTCGACAAAGCTGGCAACGGGATCGTCCAGTTGGCGCCCTTCTTTGATTACGGCGGTGCGTGGAACGTCAATGATTCACAAAGTCCAAGCACGATCTACAGTGTCGGCTTGGGAGTGTTGATTACTCCCAACAAGCGCTTCAACGCCCAGCTTTACTGGGGCTACCGGCTGAACCGCATCTCCATCCCGAATGACAACGCCCAGGACCTCGGGCTGCATTTTCAGGCGAACCTCGTGGCGTTCTGATTATTTCCTGGCGAGCGCGCCTTCGGAACTTGCGGCGGCCTTCAGGCCCACTTGGGTCAATAAATCGGCGCGCGCCTGGCGCAATGCTTTGTCGTTGGGCCGGGCATCGACCATATCCGAAAGAGTTTCCAGCGCGTCATGCCAGATACCGGCCTCGGCGTAGATACCGGGCAGGGCCGCCGGGCCAGCCCCGGCAATCCTGGCTCGCAACTCGGCGGACGGCTCGATGCGTTTGATCGCTCCACTGGCCACCAAGTCGCTCGAACGGTTGTCAGGATCGGTGACCAGCGCGACGACCCACTGGTATTCAACATTGGGCGCAAGCTTCACGCCGTGCTCGGAGAGTTTGATTCGTTGAATGCCGGCCTTGCTGGAACGCTCGAATTTGACCTGGAGTAAGGGCTTGAGCTTGTTCTCTTCCAACAGCGTCAACTCGAACTTTGCCGCGGCGGGTTTGGATTGATACCAGAACAGCGAGGGTTGTTCCTGAGTTGTCAAGCCGGTCTCGTCGGGAGCCAGTACGTCCAAAGTGATTGTCGCGTCCCCACTGCCGCGCGATCCGCCGGTCAGGCGCGTGGCCGGTGCGCCGCGCGAGGGCGGTCGAAACTTCACCGGTGGGACAGTTTCCCCGGCCGGCGGAGACGGCTTGTCCTCCGACCGGGCCGCGACCGGTAGCATCACGCACAGACCGACAAGCAACGCGCCACAACGCCACAAATTAATTCTCACGCTGACCTCCGGGTTCGCGGCTGGCTCGCCCAACCACGCGATGGATGATGACTTTCTCACTCTTGTTTTTCAAGCTCATTGTACCCAATGGGCTCAGCTCAAACTCTTCACCTAATAACAGTTTCGTTGCTTCACTGATGAGGATGCGGCAGACGCTGTCATTGGAGCCGGTGTCCTTATCGAAGCTTTCCAACCGTGATGCCGTGTTCACCGCATCGCCGATGACCGTGTACTCCTGTCGCTCGACGCTGCCGAGGCTACCGGCCACCAGCGGCCCGGTGTGAATGCCGATGCGCATACTACAGACCGGCATATTTCGCTGTTTCCACTCCGCATTGAGCCGCTCCATTTCTTTGCGCATGGCCAGGGCGCAGCAAATGGCGTTGCGGGCGTCCTGCGTAATCTGCTCCTGCGACACGCGCGCGATCGGGACGCCAAAAACGGCCATGATCGAGTCGCCGATGTATTTCTCGACCACGCCTTGTTCAGCCATCACGGCGTTGGCCATCGCTTCCATGTATTCATTAAGCCAGTCCATTAACTGCGCAGGCTCCAGTCCTTCCGAGGTGCCCGAAAAGCCTTTGAGATCGGTGAAGAGAACGGTAGCGATTAGCTTTTGTGAACGCGGGCGATTGCCGGCCAGGAACTCATGCCGCTGTTCCCAAAGCGCCTGCGCGATGTCGGGTGACACCTGATTGGAAAACAACTGCATGAGTTGGCCGCGCTGTTTTCGTTCTTCAAAGGAAATGTATGACGTCATCAATGCCGCTGCCGGCAGGCAGGCTGCCACCGGGGCCATCAACGGAATCCACCAACCCGCGAGAAATGATCGCCACGCGATCCAGCCCAGCGCGAGCAGTACCAGCCCAATGGCCGCAAGGAACCGCCACGGAGACCGGATCCAGTAACCGATCGCCCCGCCGACCAGGCACCACAACAACATCCAGGCATCCTCTTCCCAGTCCTTCCAGAACCGGAGCGGTCTCTCGCCGTTGAGTGCCGCGCGCAACAATTGATGAATAATCTGCGCCTGCACCTCGATACCATGATGATTGGAACGAATCGGCGTGACGCGCTCGTCAGAGACGCTTGGCGCATTCATCCCCACCAACACAATTTTGCCGCGCAGGCTGCCAGGTGGGATTCCGCCAGCGAGCGCCTCGCCGACCGAATGTCGGGCGAACTCGTCCGGACACTTGAAGTCGAGCAGTATTTGCCAGCCGCGAGCGTCGGCGCCCACGTACGCGCCGTCGTTTGCCTCGAATGCCCGCAGTCGCGTCTTGCCCAGTTGAAACGAGTCAGGATCGGCAGGATCGAATCGTGGCACAATGCCCTGCCGCTCCAAATAGACTTCTGCCACACGAAACGCGATCGAATCGAAGCTCTGCCCGGATTTCGAATCGCCAATCAGCAGGCCGCGCCGGACTTTCGGTGTCGTTTTATCCACCCGGTCGTCGACGGGCAGATTGTCATTGAACCCCAGTCGTTCGGGATTCGCTGCCAGCGCCTGCGGCGGCCCGATCCCTCCCAGGGTGAAAATGGCAACGATATTGGTGTGCGCGAGCAACGTCTCGTTGAGCTGGCGAAAGTGCACGCCGTTTTTCGGCACCGGGATGTCGCGCCAGATGTCCAGTCCGATCACTGCGGGTTGTTGCGCCTCCAAAATGCTCAGCAATTCCGCCAGCTTATCGTCGGTAATCGGATAATCCAGCGTCGGGCTTTGAATGTCCTTCTCGGTCATCTCCACCAACACGATCGGGTCACTTGTTACGGCCTTCGGTTGCTGTTGGATGAAGAAATCGTAGGCGCGAAACTCGAGGAATTGTAACCACCCCAGCCGTCGGACCAAAAGTGCGGAGAAGAACACCGCGAGGACGATCAACAAACCCACCAACCGCGGAGACAACTTCACAGCCAATTCCCGATGATCAAGTACGGTGCCCAATAGCACGGATGCCGGTAGCGTGGGTCGTTCAGCATCTTGATTTGGGCCGCTTGCAACGCCCGGGCTTTTGAGACGGATGGCGATTCGCGCAACTGGTGATAGAATTCGGAAATCAATGCAGAGGTAGATTGGTCGTTCACGAACCACAGCGAGGCCAGCGCACTGCGCGCGCCGGCCTTGATCGCCACGCCGGCCAACCCCAGCGCGGCGCGATCGTCGCCGGACGCGGTCTGGCACGCGCTCAACACCAGGAGTTCCACCGGTTTGCCGCGATACTGGCTGGGACGAATCAACGCTTCCAGATCATCCAATGTCAATTTCCCATCGTAGGTCAGTACAAACGTTTTGTGCGCATCGCTATTGAACTGACCATGCGAGGCAATGTGGACGATGCTGTATTGTTCCTTGGTAAGTTTCCCGGTGATCGACGGCAACACGAAGTCTTTGTTCAACAACGTCTCACTGGGATACATCGGTTCGATATCATGCAGTTCAGCAGGCACAAAATTCAAGGACGGATACCCCTGCACGGATGCCGATAATCCGCCCAATAGCAGACGCGCGTTCGCCCGTTGGATCGGGCGCGGTTCAATCAGCGAAAGACCCGGTGCCACCGCTACTGCGTATTCTTCGATCAAAAACTTCTTTCCATCATGCAAGGTGGCGAATGGGATTGTGCGTAGCGCGCCGTCCGGCACGAACACCAGCGTGTCGATGCGGTTCTCAATCAATAGGCCGTGTATCGGGCGGATGATCCAGTCGTAAAGCTGTCGCGCTTCAGCGAGGTAGCCATATGACGTGCGTGTTTCCAGGTTGCGCCGAAACTCCCGGACTTCCGCCGCCAGCGTGTCCACTCCAACGTCCACCGTGAAGTCGTGCAGGCCGGATGCCAGGCCCACCAACACTTCCGTGCGCGTGCCAAGCGGGATCAGGTACACGATTGCCGTGTGGCCGTCCACGGCCTCGAGTGACCTGGTCCGTGCGCGCGCAACATTGACACACTCATCCTGAAAATAATCCTCCAGCTCAACCGCCTTAAGTTGCTCCACCGTATCACGCGCTTCCAGCAGCAGCGGCTGTGGATCTTTCGAATGACCGGCTTGTTGGAGTAGCAGGTCAGCCATTTCGAAGTACAATGGTCCTTCCGCCTCGCGAAACGAAACGTGGGTCGTCGCGTTGCCATTGCCGAGAGAAATGTCGTGCCGAATCGGTTGCAGGGTTTGGATCGCACGCCGGTATGCTGCCATTGCTTGCTCCGTCTCACCTTGCCTTTTCAGGAGCCGGCCGGATTGCCATTCCCAGCGGTACAATGCTTCCGGCATCCGGGCTTGTTGCGCCTCAAAAATCGCCCGGCGGGTAAAGGACGATGCTTGATCAAGCTGCTTGTCGCGCTCGTAAAGTTCGCCGGAATACCCGAGAGCGTAACTGGCAGCGCCGTGGTCGCCAATCGCTTCGGCAACGTCCAGCGCATGTTGATAAGATTGTTGCGCGCGCTGCGAATGCTGTTGGGCAGCATCAGTCTCACCGGCGGTGATGAATAAGTATGCTTTCTCGTGCGATGCGTCGAGTTGCGCGATCTGATCGAGCGCCTCTGCGTTCAATGTGTCGACTTGCTGTATCATGCCAGCCCGCGCGGCTGTTGAGGCTGCGTTGCACAGGGCCTGGGCGATGAGCAGTTTATTGCCGCCTTTGCGAGCCTCGGCAACGCTTTGCTGAAATACATCGAGTGCCTCCGCATACTTCTGGCGCAATCCCAACACATTGCCGAGATCGTTCAGGATGGCGCCTGTCATTTGCAGGTTTCCATCGGCACGCGCCATCTCCAGGCTCTCGCGCAACAATGTCTCTGCGCGGTTCAACTGCCGCGTCATCGTGCAAGCGGCGCCCAGTTTACTCATCGCCAAAATCAACGCATTGCGATCGCCTGATGATTTGGCGAGATCGACCGCTTCCTGGAGAAGCTGTTCCGCGCGCGGATGCTGTCCGGACGATTGGCAGGCTGCGGACAACTTGATCAAGGCCGCAATCTGGCCATTGGTGTTGCCAGCGGTCGCGGGATCCGCAAATAACGATGCGGTGCCCAGCCAAAGCAAGGCAACCAACCGGATTAATAATCGACATCGTCCGTCACCAATGCACTTTGTCATCACGAGCCCCCGCTCGCGCATGTTTATACTGGCCCTGACGCGCAGAGTAAAGCTTTGCCACCGGTACGAGCCGCGGCTAGTATGCGGCCCCGTGATGGCTGTCTTGAATTGGAGAACGGCTGGCGAAGTAGGCGTGTTGCTGCCGGTGACCGCGCTGGTGGCGTACCTTGTGCTCCTGGCCGGGGGACGGTGGTTGAAGCAGCGTGTGGGGATGCGTTGGGGTGTGCTCTATGAAATGTTCAGTGGCGCGTTGGCCCTCTATATCGCAACGAGCCTCACCGCGCCCACCATGTGGTGGCGGGACGCCCTCGGAGCCGCCACGGTTTTGCTGTCTGCCCTGCTGGCGGTTTCGTTGACCCGGCGGATGGTGTGGGAACTCTACTTCGAGCAGAAACGCAAGATTGTAGTTCCTCGCGTGGTGCGCGACGTGGTCGCACTGGCGATTCTGAGCACAGCCGTTCTGTTGATCCTCAGCGTTGGTTTTCACATCCAAATCCCCGGCCTGCTCGCGGGCTCCGGCATTCTTGCGCTGGCGGTTGGTTTGGCGGCCCAGGATCTCCTGGCCAATGTGATTGCGGGCTGTGTGCTCCATTTCGAGAAGCCATTCAAGGTCGGGGATTGGCTGCTCTTTGAGCATCGGCACGTCGAAGTCATGGAGATGAGCTGGCGATCCACCCGCGTGCGGACGAACGACGACTTGTGGCTGGACGTGCCCAACAGCCAGATTGCCCGTCAGACCATTGCCAATCTCTATTACCCGGTTCGCAAGCACGCCATGCGGTTGGAGTTGGGAATTGACCAGGCAGAGCCTCCCAACCGCGTAAAGGACGTTCTGGCGCATGCAGCCGCTACCGTCGAGCATGTGCTCGCGAATCCTCCTCCGCAGGTCTACCTCAAAAACTTTGGAGATTTTGCCAACGTGTATGAACTCCGGTACTGGATGGACGATCACACCGTGTACAACGAGGTGGAAGATGCCGTGCGCACCAACATCTGGTATGAGTTGCAGCGCCACCACATCAAGATCCCGTATCCCACGCGCACGATCTACATGCAAGCGCCTCCCGCTCTAACGACCGAGCCGCACCTCGAAGCGGTGCGCACCGCGCTCCGACAACATTCGCTGTTCCGCTCCGTGGAAGATCCGCAACTGCAGACGCTACTGGCTGGCGTGCGGATTCACCGATTTGGACGTGGTGAAAAAATGCTCCAACAAGATGCGAACGGAGACTCGATGTTTGTGTTGATGACTGGCACGGCGGATGTGTCGGTCACAAACAACGGCGCCCGCACGCACCTGGCCGCGCTCCATTCCGGCGCCTGTTTTGGCGAGATGTCATTGCTTACCGGCGAGAAACGGTCGGCCACCGTTACGGCCACCGCCGATTGCGAAGTCGCGGAACTCGATCGCGCAATGCTGGCGGAGGTCTTCCGGCAACAACCCCGGGTGTTGCAGGAAATCAGCGAGTTGCTGGCAAAACGCAAATTGGAAACTGAGGGGAAGCTGGCAGCCCGGGGGACCACGCCGCTTGCCATCGAGGAGCAACGGCAATATACGGCTGGTTTCCGCAACCAACTCCAGGCGCTCTTTCGCCTGTGACGATTGCGGGAGATTTTAGAGTTGCATCGGAACACTGGATTGGCGAGCCTGTGATACTCATGTCCGACCAAAAGCCGATTGGCCATTTGCTTGATTTTCGAGGCGCACCGGAGACGTTGCAATTCGTCTGCAGTCTTTTCAGCGAGGATTTCCCTGGTCGCAGCACGGAGTTCCTGGTCGCGGTGTTCAACAAAGTAGGCGAGCTTTTCGCCGGTCGCTTTCCGGGATATCAGGCTTGTGACACGAAATTCCACGACCTGGCACACACTTGCCAGGCGACCGTTACGACGCTGCGAATCCTGGATGGACAAATCAAAAGCGGTCAATTGCCGACGGTCAGCGCCCGGGATTTTGAACTCGCTGTTGCCGCCATCTTATTGCATGACACGGGCTACATTAAGCAGATTGGTGATGTCAAAGGCACTGGGGCCAAGTACACACTGATTCATGTGAAGCGCAGCGCCGAGTTTGCCGCCACGTTTCTGCCGCCACTGGGGGTCACCGCTGACGAAGTGCGCGTCGTGCAGTTGGCCATTAACTGCACTGGCATCGAAGTTGACACTTCAAAGCTTGAGTTTCGGGACCAGCGTGAACGGTTCCTCGGGAGCGCACTCGGCGCCGGCGACATGCTTGGTCAAATGGCTGCTGATGATTACCCCGAACGGTTGCCCGCGTTGTACCGCGAGTTCGCGGAAGCCGGCATCACGACTTACAGCGGCGCCACAGACCTGATGCGCCAGACCCGGGCATTCTATGAAGGTCGTGTAGGGCAGTTGCTCGAGAAACAATGGGGGCAGGTTCACCAGGTTTTACCGCACCACTTCGGCAATGGACGCAATCTTTATCTTGAGGCTGTCGATCGTAATCTGGATCGCATTGATCATTTGGCCGATAAATCTCCGGGGGGATGAAACAAAGATTGGATAATTGTGAGCCCCGATTAGAACCTCGTCGGTCAAGTAGTTCAATAATACACAAGCCGTAAGTCCGACTCAATTGGTAGTCGTTCTGGTGTCTATCGACTGATTACGCAGGGTCTTTGGCCTCGAAATCGCGGTCAATCAACACTTCTGCATTGGCGTTCCAGCACCGATGGTGCCCACGTATGGTACCCAGTGCCTGCTTACGCAATTAGCACCAAGAAGGAACCCCCCCCACAGATCCCTATATTTGCAGGGATTAGAATTGGAGGCAGGTGTGAGAATCGAACTCACGATAGGAGGTTTGCAGGCTCCTATTTGTGTAATGCCCACCGGTCATGCATGTACCTATCGAATTTTTGCATCTTTTCAGGCTCGTAGGTGTCACGGTTAATTCGGAATAGGCAGCCACTTCGCGGCCAACTCGGACATCCCATCATCTGGATGCGCCACAGTTCCAAGGACTAGTGGCTTGGCCCTTCTATGACTTCCCCCATTTTATTCATGCGAGAGAGAAAGCCCAGAAAGAGGAAGGTGGCGTAATCATAAACAACAACGTCTCGCGTCCCCCTGATGATGCCGGAACCGTACCGAACGTGGGGGTTCTTAGGATAACATCACGTCCGAATCCACATCCGTGGACATGCAAACAATGCCAAAGACTTTTCTACCGGTACCTCCGTCCCAAGGATCCCCCACCCCGCTTTTGCACGGTAAAATGCTTCGCAAGCTATCGGCGGGGCCGGCCCTGGGGTAAGCACAAGGGGCACAGCAAAATCTGTCCGAACTGCAATTCCCCTTTTTATGTCTTTCCCAAGGCTCGTCGGAAGTTCTGTCGCCTCCGTTGTTGGCGAAATTACCAGCGCCAGAAGTACGAGAAGCACGAGATCTTCAAGAGGTATCCCATTCACTGGGTGGACAGGGAAAAGCACCTGATTTGCTGCAATGGCTGTGGGAGGACCAGGAAGCGGAAGGCCCATGGGTTGTGCGCCACCTGCCAGAAAATAAGGGAGCATCGGTTGATGCCTAGGAAGAAATCTACCTACATCCACAGCCGAACGATGAAGGCCTGGTACCGGAGGAAAAAATCCAAGGATTACGTCGTGTACTGGGTGGCTGAAGGATAAGCTGGATAGCTCCAACCTTGCTTGGCCATGGTGGGGTTATGCTGTCAACAGTCCCGCCGTGGCTGGGTCTGCTGCGAGCACTTCACGCAGGTTCCAGAGTTCCCGGAGCCAGTCAATTATTGCGTCCAAAGTTCTAACGTTCTCACCCTTGGCGTACCAATTCAGGGATCCGGCTGTTTCCCGAAAGCGCGCAAAGCAGCCAGGCTCTACGCGTTATAGGAGGACGTAAGGAACGGCGTGGGGTAAGCCCGCTCGGAGTTGCGATGCAGTACGGCGTCAATGCGCGCCACCAGTTCCTCGATGCGGAACGGCTTGATCACATAGTCGTCGGCGCCGAGTTCAAACGCCTGCATCTTGTCGCAGTGTTCGGCGCGGCCGGACATCACGATAATCGGCGTCCACTGGACCGCGCGGCTCTTCCGCACCATGCCGCAGATTTCAAAGCCAGTGAGTCGCGGGAGAACAAGATCCAAAACAATGCCATCGGGCCGCGATTCGAGAACGTAATTAAGCGTTTCGATCCCGTCCTTGACCCAATGCGTCTTGAAGCCCGCGCCTTGCAGGGCTTCGCAAACCAGCGCGCCAATCTTCTCGTCGTCTTCGGCCACCAGTAGAAACTTCTTCTTTGAGGACGTAGTTTTAGATCTCATAATCTACGCCAATTCATAGCACTCCACGTGCCACCGCAAAGGGATATAACTCGCGTGATAGCAATGTGCTCGGCCGTCGGTTACGTCCATTAATGTGGCGCGGATGCCCGACTAGTCAAAGACCACCGTCTTTTTCGTGTACACCAGGATGCGGTGCTCAATATGCCACCGCACGGCGCGCGACAGCACGACCTTCTCCAAGTCTCTCCCTCGCTGAATCAAATCCTCGAGTTGATCGCGATGCGAAACACGCACCACATCCTGCTCGATGATGGGCCCCTCATCCAGCACGTCCGTCACGTAATGGCTCGTGGCGCCAATCAGCTTCACGCCCCGCTCGAACGCCCGGTGATAGGGTCGGGCCCCGCTGAACGCGGGCAGAAAGGAATGATGCACATTCACGATTCGTTGCGGATATTGCGCCACGAACCCGGGCGACAGGATCTGCATGTAACGGGCGAGCACCACGAGGTCAACGGAGTGCTCCTTCAACAGCGCGAGTTGCTGCCTCTCCGCCTCTGCCTTGCGTCCATCCTCAATCGGAATAAAATGAAACGGGATTTTATGGAATTCCGCCAACCGTTCGGCTCCGCGATGGTTACTGATGATGATCGGAACCTCGCACGCCAACTCACCGCTCTCATGCCGGTACAATAAATCCGCCAGGCAGTGATCATACTGGGATACAAAGATCGCGACTCGCTGTCGCCGTGATGAAAGCTCCAATCGCCACCGCATCTGGAACCGCTCCGCGATCGAAGCGAACGCCTTTCCGAAATCCGCCGTCGGCAACGTAAAATCGCCCAGGTCCCACTCCACGCGCGTGAGAAAAAGCCCCAGGTCGCCGTCCTGATGTTGATCGGCGTGCAGGATATTGGCGCTGTGATGGTAGAGAAACTCCGAAATGGCCGCCACGATCCCCTTCTGGTCGGGACAATCGACAAGTAAAGTAGCGGTGTTTTTCATCTACCTTGACAGGACTCTTTCACGCCCGGACATTCCTCGCAAGAAAATCCTTCTTCTAACCATTTCAGGCGTATGTCACACTCGCGGTCGGTCGCGAAATGAATAATATTCTTAAAGTCGATCCCAAGTCGCCGGACCGCCGCGCCATCAAGCGCGCCGCAGAGACACTTCGCGCAGGGGGACTCGTCGCCTTTCCGACCGAAACCGTTTATGGACTCGGCGCGCTCGCCCTCGACCCGCAAGCGATCCGCAAGATTTTCACCGCGAAGGATCGCCCCGATTGGGATCCGTTGATCGTCCACGTTCGTGATTTGGCGATGGCGCATACACTCATGAAACGCTTGTTGCCGCAATTCGAACTGCTCGCCAGCCGCTTCTGGCCCGGGCCTTTGACGCTCGTCGTCGAGAAGAACGCGCAAATTCCTAATGAAGTGACCGCGCGCCGCGCCACAGTGGCGCTGCGGATGCCCTGGCATCCCGTGGCCGCCGCGCTGCTGGAAGTCACGGACGCGCCTATCGCCGCCCCGAGTGCCAATCGCTTTGGTCGACCCAGCCCAACCCGCGTCGAGCACGTCGCCGAGGATCTGGGTGATCGCGTGGACCTGATTCTGGATGCCGGCCCAACACCGATGGGCGTGGAATCCACCGTGCTCGACCTGACGCAATCGCCGCCGGCGATCCTGCGGCCTGGTGGCGTGAGCCGTGAGCAACTCGAGAAGGTGCTCGGAGCCGTGCGGCTCGCAACGGGAGTCGCCGACGAAGCGGCGCGAGCGGGCCTCGCCGCCCCCGGCATGACGCTTAAACATTACGCGCCTCGCGCGCTGGTTGAATTATTTGAGAATATGGAAGAACTTCAGACACGAGCGGCCAAATTGCGCGACGAAGGGAAGCGGGTTGGTGTGCTGGACAGCGCCACCACCATCGAACGACTGGCGCAAACTGTCTTCGCCCAGTTGCGTGATTTGGACGCACAGGGTGTGGAGACGATATTGTGTCAGTTGCCGGCACCGCAGGGGCTCGGACTCGCCGTCCGCGACCGATTGCTGCGCGCCGCAGGCAAAGGAAGTCAAACATGAACAAAGGCCAGGCCGAAAAACGCGTCCACGCGCTGGAGTGGTTGAGCAACCTGCTCAAGGAAAACCCCGGCATCACCAAGCTCGACGCCATCGAACAAACCGCACTCCATTTCGACCTCAACCCGCTCGAGGAAGAGTGGTTGTTGCAGCAGTTGACGCTAACGCCACCCTCGGAGTAAAGTTCATCTGCTTTCCACATCGGGAGGGGTGGCAGAGTGGTCTAATGCGCACGCCTGGAAAGCGTGTGGGGTCTGCAAAGGCCCTCGCGAGTTCGAATCTCGCCCCCTCCGCCATTTTTCGCCGAAGCCGAAAAATGCCGCATCGTCTCGTCCGCCGTAGCGGTTTCGCGTAGGCGGAAGCCCAAGCGACGACGGACTGCCGTACAATTCTCCTACATTTGTGTTCATCCAAGACAGAAAGGGCTCAAAAGACACCTATAAAATGGGTTCGTTTTCGAGAACGAACCCATTTGCAAATCGCTCTGCAAACAACACAAGTTCCTGCAAATAGTGCTGATCCATCGAAAACTACGATAAAATGAAATGGGTTCGTTTCGCAGAAACGCATATGGGACTCTTCCCTCCATCGTCGCGCCGTCACAAACAAGGAGACGACCCATGGAAAGTAGTTTGCCGAATAACATGCCGGGAACTATACAATTATCGGTAATCGATGTCCAGAGAAAAGCAGGCTCACTCTTGGAATACTTGTACCGGGGATCGGCAGCCTGTCACGGACACGCTAATCCAAATTAAACCACACGTTCCCGGTCGCGGTGCCACAGCCCACGTCATGGTTTGTAATTGTCGTAGCGGAGACAAACTCCACGTGGAAATCCCCGAACAGGCAATTCACCGCTCCACCACCATGACGAGCAATCGGCGGTACCGGATCGACGGGTCCAGCGGATACGCCTGGGTTTGACATCTTACTTACCAACTGCCCGCAATGCAGCGTGTTATAGCATTCAAACATCAGCAGATATTGAGCTGGCTGCGGCACCGACTTCAGATTGGGCCAATAGGGGGCGTTTGCGTTTCCGTAAAAAGGGCTACCGAACACATCTGCATCCTTATAGACAAGACCCTTATGGTACTGGCCGACCGGCATCTGGTAGCCCGGCAGCAGAGGGTATTGCGCTATGCGTGCTGGACAGGCTCTTATCGTGCGTATTGTTGTCGCGGGGTTGGAAGAATTCCCAAGATACCGTTGCAGCGGAGTACCGACGTCATTAAAAAACGCCCCGTTCACGCTATAGTAAAATGTCCCGTTGTAATCATCCGCGTACATGCTGAAGGCCATTCCCCAGTGCTTCATGTTGGCCGCGCACGCTTGCTGCAAGAGTTTTGTACGGGTCTGGTTCAGATCAGCCACGACCACGCTCGCCAATAGCGCCCCCACCGTCATCAGTACCGACAGTTCTGCCAGCGTGAAACCGTCTCGATGTTTCCGATCGTTATCCACGTCGGCTAATCCAAGTTAAACCATGGGTTCCCGGTCGTGCCGCAGCCGATGTCTTGCTGAGCAATCTTGTTCGACGAAACCAGTTCCACATGAAAATCGCCGAACAGGCAATTCACCGCGTTATTATGCCGGGCAAGTGGCGGTAATGGATCTGAATTAAATCCGGAGGCCGGCGACGAGACACGTACCAATAACGAATTGCATAGCACTGTATTATAGCATTCGGTCATCAGGAGATACTGCGCGGGAACGGGCACGGATTTCAGGTCGGGCCAGTAGTTGCCGCCGCGAAAATATGGACTGCCCGCTATATCCGCATCTTTGTATACAAGGCCGTGGCGAAATTGGCCGACCGGTATCTCGTAGCCTTTCTGCGGACCGAAAGGGGCTATGCCTACGCGCGCTGGACAGGCACGGACCATCTGCAGTGTCGCAAAAGAGTTAGAGCCATTCCCAAAATAGCGCTGAAGAGGAGAATTATTATCACTAAAATGCAGCCCGCCTACATCGTAGAAAATCACGCCGTTGTAGTCGTCCATATACATCCCGATCGCCATCCCCCAGTGTTTCATGTTGGCCGCGCACGCTTGCTGAAGAAGCTTCATCCGGGTCTGGCTCAAATCGGCCACGAGCACGCTCGCCAAAATCGCCCCCACCATCATCAGCACTGACAGTTCCGTCAGGGTGAAACCTTTTCCTGAGTTCAGACTGTGTCGCGGTACTCGCTTTTCAATAGTGTTGCGCATTGTGTTTCTCGCTCCTCAGGGTACCAGGCGCGCGCGGTAATAGCGCGCCGGCGAATTCGTGGCTGCCCCGACGTCGAGGTAGTTCGTCAACGAGCCAATAGTACTGTTATTCGTCACAACGAAGATGTCGGTGAAACCATTGGTGACGTAACCGCCGTTGCTGTCCCCAGTGGAAGCCTGCAAGGTGTTGGTCTGTCCCGGGGCCATCAACCATGTGATGAGGATGTCGTTTCCTTGCGGCGTGACCGAGACAATACGAAAAGCATTGGGGTCGAGGACCACGTTCCCAACGACAAGCGTGCCCCCGGTGTGAAGGAAGCTGCTGCAACTATTCGTCAACACCAGCTTGTCGACCTGCGATGCTCCTCCCGTGAGTATCAATTGGCCATTGCGTACGTCGATAACGGCGTTGTGGGCCGCATTGGTCACATACAAACTCCCGCCCGCAACATCCACCACGCCGACACCGCCGGTACCGCAATTGCCAATCACCAGTTTCGAGTACAACGTCATCGAACCACCATCCAGATTGACGGCGCCATAGCTCGTCTGGCCTGTTGTAGTAATAAAACCATAGTAATTCGTAATGTTTGCGAAGCCATGCACGCCTACCAACATCGTGCTTCCGACCCAGCTACCGTTGGACACCGTGGCGACTCCGTAACCCCACGATGCAATGGAAGTCGTTAAGTTCGTCGCCACAAGTTGCCCGCCGGTCAGCCACACCACACCCGTCGCGCCCTGACTGGAGCCAACGCAAAGCCCGCTCTGCAACGTGTTAACGCCCCCCGCCACGGTCAACGTGCCCTGTGAGCCGGAATCACCGCCGACTTCCATCGCTCCGAAGATATTCGTGCCGGCCAATAAATTAAGCTGCCCGGAGCCATCTCCGCCCACCAGCGTCATCAAGGAATTGGTTATGACTATGCTTCCACCGGTCACCGTCACCACGCCCACCGCCCCGGTTTCCATGCCGATCACCAACCGCGCGTTTGGCGAGCCAATGAAATTCCCTCCCGCCACCGACAGTGTCCCTTGCGAACCTATACCGGAACCCACGAACAGGAAATTCGCCGCGGTTTGCACCTGACCGTTGGAGATAATCATCTGGCCGGTGCCGTTGACCCCGATGGCTGACGGCGGCGTGTTTGTCAAAAGCAACTGTCCGCCCGCGCAGACAACCTGCCCGTTCGCATTAGTGTCCAGCCCCACGTAAATTCCGGTGTTGGCTGCTATGACACCGCTACTGCTAATCAGCAGTGTCCCATCCACGGTCAACACTCCGTTACTCAGGACGGCGGAGGCAGAATTCGTCGCGGCAGCGGCTGCATTGGTTTCCATCAACAAGCCCGAGCCAGCCAGCCGCAACAGCCCACCACTGGAAACGATAAAGTCGTTTAGCACCGACAACGGCGCGCTTGTGCCGGCATTCGACAAATCCAAAGTGTTTGTGGCCCCATTAGGAGCGGAAAGAATCACATCCGTAACGGTCAATGTATTGGAGAAACTGCCAGAAGTGGTGGAATCAATCGTGATGATCTTGGTTAGGTCGTTACTGATGATCAGTGACTGCGTGTTGGTGGGTGCCTGGGCCAGGGACCAATTCGCTGGAGCCTGCCACGCGCCGCTGGACTGAATCCAACTATTGGTCTGCGCCTGACTCGCCGACGAAATTGCAAAGGTGATGAACGAACAAATACCACAAACCAAGGTTATTACACGTGTCCTCATCGGTTCGCAGACTACCGGGCTTCCCAGCGGCCATATTAGCCCACAAAATGCAGGGTTTGTCGAGGAACAACACCTCCTTCCCCCGGATGAATAGTAGCTTAAACCGCCGCCTGTCGCGGGGCCACTCCCGTCGCGCGGATGAACTGCCGGTACAACTCCGCATACGTGCCGTTGGCTTCCAGCAATTGCGTGTGTGTCCCCCGCTCCACGATCTTGCCCTGCCTTAACACGAGAACCAGGTCGGCGTGGCGTATCGTGCTGAGGCGGTGGGCGACGACGAAACTGGTGCGGCCTTGCAACAGCGTCACGAGCGCCTTCTGGATGCGCGCTTCGGTCATGGCGTCCACGGAACTGGTCGCCTCGTCGAGAATCAGGATGCGCGGGTCGGCCAGCATCGCGCGGGCAAAACAAATCAGCTGGCGCTGGCCGAGCGACAGATTCGCGCCGCGTTCACCCACCGCCGTCGCGAACCCTGCCGAGAGCGAACCGATCACGTCGAGGAAATCCAGCTTGCGGACGGCATCCACGACTTCTTCGTCGGTCGCCGCGGGCCGGCCAAAGCGGATGTTATCCATCACCGTGCCGCTAAAGAGGAAGTTCTGCTGGCTGACGATGCCCATCTGGCGATGCAGCGAGTCGCCCTGGATATCCCGCGTGTCGAACCCATCGATCAGCACCGCCCCATGCCCCGGCAGGTAGAACTTTGTAATGAGATTAACGATGGAACTCTTGCCACTACCCGTGTGGCCGACAAGCGCAACGGTCTGGCCGGGTTCGGCCACGAAATTCATATCATTGAGCGCCAGCCGATCGGGCACGTAACCGAAACTGACATCGCGGAACTCGACCCGTCCCCGGATGCGCGGCAGCTCGCGCACCGTTGGCGGTTCCTCCCAATCAGGCTTCGCGTCGAGCAGACGAAAAACGCGTTCCGCCCCCGCCATCGCCGCCAGCGCCTGGTTGTACATATTGCCGAGCGGCTGAATGGAACTGAAAAACAGGTTCGCGAGGAAGAAAAACTGAATCAGGTTGCCGACGTCCATGTGAATGGCCGGGCTCAACACGCGATACCCGCCCACCATCAGCAACACCGCGGTAAACGTCTGGCTGTTCAATTCCAGCATCGGCAGAAACACGCCCGTGGCCCGTGCAACACCGAGATTGTACACCGAGTGGTCCATCAGCAGGTCGGTAAACAGCCCCGCATTCACGTCCTGCCGCACGAACCCCTGCGTCACGCGAATTCCCGTGACTGATTCCGCGATGGTCGCCGTGACGCGGCTCCAACTCTCCTGCACCTTGCGGTTCGCGTTGCTGAGCGTGCGGCGAAATCGGTAATTCATCGCCCCCAAAATCGGCGCCATCGCCAGCACGACCAGAAACAAGACCCGGTCATACCACAACATCAGCAGCGCGGCGCAAATCATCTGCCCGCCCTGCACCGCCGTCACAAAAAACACGTCCTGCCAGCCGACACGCATCGCCTCGGCATCGGACGTGTACCGGCTAATGATGCGCCCGATCTTCGTCCGGTTGTAAAAACTCATCGGCATCTTCAGCAGGTGTTGGAAAATATCGCGGCGCAAATCCTGCAGGACCGATTCGCCCATCTCCAGCGCCAACCGTTGACGAAAGTGGAAGCAGAACTGCGTCACCGCCGCGAACGCCAAGAATCCCACCGCACCCCACACCACGCCGCGCGCGTCATGTCGAGCAATCGGGCCGTTGATGATCACGCCAATCAGCCACGCCAACACGGGCAATTGGATGGACCGGAGAATCACCAGCGCGAACAGCCAATCGCGTTTGCGCTTATGCTTCTGCGTATACCGCAACATCCGCCAGATCAACCGCATCTCCAGCGGACGCAGGTTCAGCTCGTCCAGGTCTTCCTGCCGTACTTGTGTCAGGGCCGCTTTCATGTGGTGGCAAACTGCAATTCCGCCGTGCGTCGGTACGGCCCGTCGGTGCGAACCAGTTCCTCATGCGTGCCGACCTGTACGATCCGCCCATCTTCCAAAACAATGATGCGGTCGGCGCGCCGCAACGAGCTGATCCGGTTGGCCACCATGAACGTCGTGCGCCCGCGCATGGCATTCTCAATCGCCTCCAAAATCTCCTTCTCCGTCTCGGGATCGACTGCCGCCGTCGGGTCGTCGAGCAACAGGATCGCGGGATCAAGCAACAGCGCGCGCGCGATGGCCAGCCGCTGGCGCTGGCCGCCCGACAAATCCTTGCCGCCTTCACCGAGCAGCGTGTCGTACCCTTTGGGCAGGTTCACAATAAACTCGTGCGCCGCGGCGATTTTCGCCGCCTTCTCGACCTCCTCGCGCGTCGCATCCGGATGCCCGAACGCGATGTTGGCCGCGACGGTGTTGCTAAAAAGAAAACTCTCCTGGAACACCAGCCCCACGTTGCGACGGAGATCGTCGAGGTCGAGCTTCCGCACGTCCGTGCCGTCAACCAGCACGCGCCCACGCTGGGGGTCGTAGAAACGCGTGATCAAGCTCAATAACGTCGTCTTGCCTGACCCGGTCGGGCCGAGAATGGCGATGCTCTCCCCGGGTCGCGCCTCGAAGGTGACCTCCTGCAACTCGGGATCGTCCCCGGCGTTGTACCCAAAACTCACTCCTTCGAATCGCACCTCACCCTTGGCACGAGCCAGCCGGGTCGCGTTCGGCGGATTAACAATTTCGATGGGCGCGTCAAGCACCTCGAACACGCGCCGCGCCCCCGTGAGGCTCTGCTGGATGGTGTTGGCAACCTGTGCGACATTTGCGATCTGCGCCGCGAACTGCTGCAAGAGTCCCGCAAACACGACCATGCCGGTGCCCAGCGGCAATTCGCCCGCGATGACCAGGTGCCCGCCGTAGATCAGCAACACAAACAAACTTATCTGCGTCAGCATCCCGATCGATGGTACAAACAGGCTCACGCGCCAGAAGATGGTCTGCTGTTGCGCTCGCACGGCTTCGTTGCTGGCTTCGAAGATGGCGAACCGCTCCCGCTCGCGGGCGAAGCCCTTGATCGTCTGGATTCCCTGCGCGGTTTCGGCAATGTGAAGGACCATCCGATCCACCAACTCGCGATTGCGGACATATTCGGGTTGCACGACGCGCGAGAACACCGCCGCAATCACCCACAACAGTGGGATCACCGCCAGGCACGCCAGCGTCAGCTTCGCATGGATCGTCAGCATGTACGCCAGATACACGAACAGCGATAGCAACATGATGATGCTTTGAATCAATACGTTGTTGACGAAGTTCGCTACCGCACGCGAGTCGCCAGTGACGCGGTTGATGATCGAGCCGGTCTCATTGGCGTCGTAGAACCGAAAGCTGAGCCGTTGGAGTTTCTCGTAAACTTGCGCCCGCATCTCGACGACGATGTACCGCTCCACCAATACCGCGACCGCAATGCTGTAAACGTAATTCAGCGCTGCCCGCAGGATCGCGAAAGTAAACATGATGGCCGCAATGACCATCATAACCTTCATGGGCGCCCAGGACGTCGGCGGCGCCAGCCCGAACGGCCAGTGCGGTGGTGTCGCCGTTGATTGGATGTGCCATCGAACAAAATCAATCCCCAGGCCCGTCAGCCCCAGCCCCGCCAAACCCATCGCGAGCAGGATCAATTGGTAGATGAACACCTTGATGCAACCCGCTCGATAGCGCCAACTCAACCCCAGGAGACGGCGGATCACTGTCCAGTCAGATTGCGTATTCGCTTGCATGGTCGCGGGAGCTGGCATCCCGAAAAGCAAACCACGTTGCAGCGGCGCGAACAAGAGAGAACTCGCTTACAAGTGTTTTGCCTCGTTCATCAACACGCTTGGTTTGGCGGAGCGGGTCGCTATAATCAATGCACTATGCCCGCAAAGAATCAGTTCTTTTCGTCATCCAAACCGGTCATCGGCATGATTCACCTGGAAGCTCTGCCCGGCACGCCTGCCAGTCGGCGAAGCGTCCGCGAAATCGAGTCATTGGCGTTACGCGAGGCCAAACTTTACCGCGAGGAAGGCGTGCACGGCATCATGATCGAGAATATGCACGATACGCCGTATCTGCGCAGCCATGTCGGCCCGGAGATCGTAGCCACCATGGCCATCGTGGCGTCGGCCGTAAAGGGAGCGGTCAAATTGCCCTGCGGCGTCCAGGTCCTGGCCGGCGCAAACACGGAAGCGATGGCCGTTGCGCACGCGGCGGGGCTGGATTTCATCCGCGTCGAAGGATTCGCCTTCGCCCACGTGGCGGACGAAGGCCTCATCCAGGCATCGGCGGCTCCCCTGCTCCGTTACCGCAAGCAGATCGGCGCCGACCACGTGCAGGTCTGGGCGGATGTGAAAAAGAAGCACAGTTCGCACGCCATCACCGCTGACATCGGCATCGGCGAGACGGCGGAAGCGGTGGAGTTCATGCGCGGCGACGCGGTAATCATCACCGGTTCAGTCACCGGCGATCCGCCCCAGCTCACAGATATCCGGGCGGCGAAGAAACACAGCCACTTGCCCATTTATCTCGGCTCCGGCGTGACGGCGCAGAACCTGGCGAAGTACTATGCTCTCGCGGACGGCTTCATTGTCGGGTCACACTTCAAAATCGACGGCCGCTGGTCGAACGCGGTGGATGCGAAGCGTATTGCCCATTTTATGAAAGGGCATGGCCAACTCGAAAGGTAGCGATTACTTCTGATCGCCCGGCGGAACCACGGTGTGGTCAGGGTCACCTGTTCGTCGGTTCTGCTGGATGGCCCGGTGTGCGCTCAAGGTCATGACGACGCAAAACAGAAGTATCGGGAAACTGACGTAGGCCATGAACCGTGAGAACCCGATGTATTCGTAGTGGGGATCGGGATGGAACCAGCCGTCCCGGATACACCAGATTTCCCAGGCCAGCAACAGAAGGGCGCCACTCCCGTATTTGCTCCGGACTTCCTCGGCGGTCAAACGGCGTCGGTGCAGTTCCGTCGGCTGTTTTTCTTCCATCGCGGCGCTAGTACATCGCGGTGCGAACGAGGTCGATAATCGACTTTGACCGGGCCTTGCCCTTCGGAACCACCGGGGGCTCCAATTCGGCGAGTTTGCGGACCGGCAGTTGCATCAACTCGTACTCCGCCTGGAGCCAATCGTCGACATCATGTCCACCGGTGCGTCCCCGTTCGAGATAAAGTTGGTAGGCGCGAGCGGCAATTTGCTCACGCGTCAAGTGTTGTTGCGTCATCTTGCCTGCTGTCCCCCTTTCTTGTTGCTGAACGTCGTGGCCAGCCATCTTTCGGCCATGCGGCGCTTCAGACCTCCTCTTTCATGTCAGACACGCCGCGTTGCATAATCGCTCATTTTTTCCCAATTGCAAGGTTTTCGTGCAGCGCATGGTTTGACCCGCCCCGCCCGATTTGTTAGTACAGTGTCTCAGATGCATTCATGGCTGCCACGGGTTCGGTCAATCGGCAACAAACTCCGGAGACTCATCTGGCCGCAACTGGCCAAACGGTCTCCGGGCGAAAATGCGTTCCTGCTGCTTCTGCCGTTGGTCGGGTTGGCCGTCGGGTTCACCTCCGTGGTGACCGCGCATATCATCTCCTTTCTCCAGAACCAGTTTTGGGGCAGCGGCCAAAATCTGCTTTCCACCGCCGCCGATAATCCCTGGCCGTTCCATATCATCATTCCTCTTGTCGGCGGCCTGCTGGTGGGCGTGATTGGCTGGTTCTTTCGCGTCCAGACCCGCGGCGGGGGCATTACCACCATCATGCAGGCCGTCTCCCTCAAGGGCGGCGTCATCTCATTGCGGCAGACCGTACCGCGCGACTGGGCGGCGATCGTGACGATCTCCACGGGCGGTTCCCTGGGTCGCGAAGGCGCGATGGCGTTGCTGGCCAGCGCCATCGGCTCCTACACGGGACGTCGCTTCAAGCTTTCGTCACAGCAACTTCGCGTTCTGGTCTGCGCCTCGGCGGCAGCGGCATTGGCCGCCGTCTACAACGCGCCGATTGGCGGTTCCCTGTTCGCGCTGGAAATCCTTATGGGCAACTTCGCTCTCGAAGTGCTCGGGCCCGTCGTCGTGGTGTCGGTGATTTCCACGCTGGTCTTTCGCAGTTGCATGGGTAACCTGCCGCGCTTCGTGGTCCCGCATTACGAACTGGTGTCCGCGTGGGAACTGCTGCCCTATCTCATCCTGGGATTGCTCTCGGGTATGATTTCCTTGTTGTTCATGCGCACGCTGTTTGGTTCGCAGGACGCATTTGAGAAGCTGCCCCTGCCGACCTGGTTGAAACCGGCGCTCGGGATGACGCTGGTGGGAGTCATCGGCGTCTGGTTTCCCCACGTGTACGGCAACGGCTTCGAGACAGTCAACTTGACACTCCAGGGGGCGAAAGAGCTGACGCTCGCTCTGCTGCTCATATTGATCCCAATGAAAATCCTGGCCTCATCGCTGACGTTTGGATCAGGCGGCGCGGGCGGGCTGTTCACCCCGTCATTGATGCTGGGGTCGCTGCTTGGCGGCGCGTTCGGCTTCGAAGTCCATCGATTATTTCCCCATGCGACAGCCGAGCAGGGCGCGTACGCGCTGGTGGGCATGGGTGGTGTTCTCGCGGGCATAACGCACGCGCCGCTCACCGCCATCATGATGATTTTTGAACAGACCAACAACTACCAGATTGTGCTGCCCCTGATGTTCGTGTGCATCGTCAGCCATTTTACGACGCGTCTGTTCAAGGGACGCTCCTTGGACGAGGAATCGTTGCGCCGTCGCGGCGTGGTGCTGCCCACGGGACTCGAGGCCGGCGTCATGCAGTCGCTGCGCGTGGAAGACATCATGCACGATGACGTCCCCGCGGTCAGCCAGTCGGTCCCTTTCTCCATGGTCGTCGAGCAATTCTTGAAGGAACCGTATAGCAATCTGTACGTGGTGAACAATGAAGGCAAATTCCTCGGCGCGATTCGGCTCCATTCATTGAAAGAAATGCTTCATCAGGGTGAGTCTCTGTCGTCCGTCATCGCCGATGATCTTGTGGATGACTCGTTCCAGTTTGTGACCCCGCGCCAGAACCTCGCCGATGTCATGGACATTTTCTGGCGCGAAAACGCGGAGCGCCTGCCCGTCATCGACAGCCCCGCGGACCGCAAGCTGATCGGTTGGATTTCCAAGCGCGACCTGCTGGGCGTGTACAGCCAGGAGATCATGCACAAGCGACAACTCCTCGGCCACTTCATTGTCCGGGAAGATGGTGAGAAACGCGACGTATTCGTGGAGCTGCCTGAAGGCTTCGAACTGCGCACCTTCGAGCTGCCTGCGCACTTGAACGGCCGCACGCTGGCCGAGTTGGCGCCGCGCGCCAGTTACGGCATCCACATCCTCGCCATCAAGCGACGCGATCCCACCACGGGTCGCAGTCTCACGGAAATGCCCGAACCCGCTACACGCCTGGCAACGGGCGACGACCTGGTGGTCATCGGCAAGGCCGAAAGCCTCGCGCAATTCATGGCTGCGCTCGTGCCGGCCGTTGAAAACGCCGCAGAGTGAGCTACAGTGTTTCAACCATGAGCTCTGATCAACCATTGCCATCGCCGGAAGAGATCCAGAAGAAACTCTCTGAATTCATGAAACAGGAGTTTGGCGACCGGGTCGTCTTCTCCTCACCCCACACCGAGACGGTGGAGACCACGCCGCCGGTGGAGGAACCGAAGCGCAAGGAGATCGAGTTCAATTTCCATCTCAAGCCGAAGGAAGTCAAAGCGCACCTCGACCGTTTCGTCATCCAGCAGGAGGACGCCAAGAAGGCCCTCGCGATCGCGGTGTGTGACCATTACAACCACGTTAAAGCCGCCGAGCGCGGCGAGGAGCTTCGCGATTACGTGAAGCAAAACGTACTGCTCATCGGCCCCACGGGCGTGGGCAAGACATATCTCATCAAGACGATCGCCGACCTCATCGGCGTGCCGTTCGTGAAGGCCGACGCCACCAAATTCAGCGAAACCGGTTACGTGGGAGGCGACGTGGAGGACCTCGTGCGCGAGTTGATCCACCGCGCGGACGGTGACGTAAGCCTCGCGAGTTACGGCATCGTTTATCTCGACGAGATCGACAAGATTGCCACGCCTGCCCACGTCCTGGGACGCGACGTCAGCGGTCGCGGCGTGCAGACCAATCTCTTGAAGCTCATGGAGGAAACGGAAGTCCCCCTCCGCTCGCCCACGGATATTCAGGCGCAATTACAGGCCGCTTTCGAATACCAGCGGCGCGGCAAGGTCAAGCGCGAGACAATCAACACCAGGCACATCCTTTTCATCGTCAGTGGCGCCTTTGACCAAATGTTGGAAATCATCCGCAAGCGCGTGCGCCAGGCAGACATTGGGTTCGGCGGTCACCTGGCGGAATCCGTGAGCGAAGCGGAACTCCAGCGCCGCGCGCAGACGGAGGACTTCGTGAAGTACGGTTTTGAACCCGAGTTCATCGGTCGCCTGCCCGTCCGCGTCGTCCTCGACAAGCTGACTGTCGCCGACCTGTACCATATCCTCAAACAGAGCGAAGGTTCGGTCATCAAGCAATACGAATCGAGCTTCCACGCGTTCGGCATCGACGTGATGTTTTCGGACGACGGCTTGCACGCCGTCGCGGAGAAAGCAGCGCTCGAAAATACCGGGGCGCGCGGATTGCTCACCGTATGCGAACGGGGACTGCGCGAGTTCAAGTTTGAACTGCCCTCATCGACGGTGCGGCAGTTCGTTGTCACGCGATCGCTCGTGGAGAACCCCGAGGCGGAATTGCAACGCATCCTCAAGGAACCGGCCTACGAGCAGCGCGAACTGATGCGCCAACTTGTCCACGATTTCGAGCGGAGGTTCGAGGAGAAACACAAGCTGCGAATGCGCCTGGAACCCGACGCGGTCGAAGAGATTATCGAGCGCGCCCAGCACGCCAACAAATCCGTCACCGATCTCTGCTGTGAACTCTTCAAGGACTACCAGTTCGGGCTGAATCTCGTGAAGAACAACGCCGGCCAGTCCGAATTCGTCATCCCCAAATCCGCCCTGGCCGACCCCGACAAATTCCTCAGTAACTGGGTCGTCTCCAGTTACCGCAAAGACGAACCGGCGGTCTAGCTTGCTACTGCGGAACGTTGACGCGGTAATAGCAGAACGGAAAGTTGGTGGCCGCACCGACGTCGAGAAAATTGGTGGTATTGCCCGTAGCGCCGACCACGGTGAAAATGTCCGTGAAATTGTTGGTGTAGCTGCCGTCAGCGGCACCCGTTGCCCGCTGCAGGATATTGGTCTGGCAAATCCCGCCGGTTACCCAGGTGACAAGAATGTCACTGCCTTGCATCATAATCCCTGTCACCTGGTACGGTGGCGAGCCGGTGAGCACCACGGTGACAATTCCTGACATCGCACCAACACCCCGACAGCCCGCACTGAAACCGTGAACCGTGCAGTAATAATTGAAAGTACCCAGTTGGCCAAATGTATGGCTGAAGGAAAACGGCGGACTGTGGACGCCGGAATCCCAACTATCGAGCTGGCCCGGCGCCGCCGTGGTGCTGTGAAACCCATTCGTCCAGACCCAGGTAACCGTGTCGCCGAGCGTGATGATTGGATTGATGTGGGTTGACGGAAGTGCACCGAAATCGAAGTTGAAAATCTGGATCGTGTTCGTCGCGGCCAGAGCGGCCGCCAAATGGCTGGACAGTAAACATGCCAAAACAAGTAGTGATTTCGCCGCGGTCTTCATTCTCTTGATCCCCCATGGCAACAGATTTATTGGTGAACACACGCCTACTATAACCCGGAGATAAGATACGCGAACTGGGGTTTTGTTCCAGAAGGGTCATACTTTTCTACCGGACGGTGACAGTCACGGCCCGGCGGCAGCCACCGAGGCTGCCTATCTCACGGGCTCGAAGACTTCCTCGGTATGGCTGGGTTGCTCGGTGGCGCGGCGGAGGAAACCCTTGGCAATCAAGGCACGGAGGATGCGACCGGCGGTGGGCTGGTCCACGCGCATGGCGTGGACGATTTCGGACTCGGTGACGCCGCGGCCGCGTTCGTGGATGAGTTCCAGGGCTTCTTCGAGCGGGAGCTTGTAGCCCTGATACAGGAAAAGAATCCCGAACAGGATCAACACGGTCCCCCCGAAGATCGCACCGGTGCCTTTGAGCGGTTCCTCGGGCAATTCGCCCATCATATTCAGGAGCACGAACGCTCCCGCCAGCACCAGCGCGAGGCCGATCACCTTGAACAATTTGCGGCGCCGGTGGAAGATGCGGTGGTCGAAGTTCGCGGACATAAGCGCTGGCCTCATTTGTTCGCGGGCGCCGGACCTTGTTGCAGCTCCTGCAGCACGCCGAGCGGCGCGATCTTCATGGCCTTATCCAGGTCCGTCCACAGTGTGCCGGCACCGGCATAGATCAACATGAGCTTCATCTGGTCGGGCAATTGTTGCGCGAATTGATAGAATGCGTAGTCCGCTGGTGTGCCGACCGCTTTCACCTGTAACGCGTAACCGTCGCCTTCCGCCCTGCCCTTCAACTCCACCACTTTCGCCTCCGCGCCGCCGAGTTTGCGTTTGATGTCCGCGCGAATCGCTGCGGTTTGCCGCGCCAACTCGGCGACGAGCAACCGCGTCTGCGCGGCGGTCTCGTTCACCTGTTTCTCCTGTTCCGCGTGAATGTTCCCTTCCAACCGCTGGGTCTCGTACTCGACAACCTGTTCGATCTGGCGAATCTTGCCGACGTTCTCGTCGAGCTGAGCCTTGTTGGCTTCCGTCTTCGTCTTCTCCACGTTCGTGATGTTCCATTCGGCGGCGATCCGCGCATCCTGGATCGGCCCCGAAATGTTGTCGGGCACCAGCGTGTCTTGCACAAGCGCAAGGTCCACCTGCAGCTTCTTCTCCTGGAGCGTGGTCTCGATGGTTTCCTGGAACGCCCGCTGGAACTCCTCGCGTTTGTCGCCGACGATGAAGTCCACCGCACCGAATGTGGATCCCTTGATGCGGGCCGTGGAGTTGATCTGGGGGATCAGGATGTTCTCCTCGATCTTCTTGATGTTGCCGTACCGTGCTACGACCGACGGGGCGTCCTCCGGCAGCAATTGCCAGAGCAATGTCACGTCGATAGTGATCTCAAACCCATCGCTCGACGGAAACGTGACCGCGGGCAGGACAGGAATACCGTATTGACCTGAGGGGACCCGGGCCCGTTCCGCCGCCTCACCAATCGCTTGCGCCTGTTTCTCCTTACCGGCAAACTGGCCCGAAGTATTTGACAGCGGGAGCTTGCCCGCGTGGGCCATCGTGATCTGGTTGTAGCCGATCTCAATGCGCTCGACCGAAAACGCCTCGGGGTTGAGCGGGTACAGGCCGGGCTGCAGGACAACTTTTTGCACGCCGCGTTCACCCGGACCGGCGAGTTGCGTCTGCGCGGGTTTGCCCGAACGCGCCGTGACGACGCCCACGTAACCGGGATCGATCTCGATCATTTTTACCACGCGAATCTCGTAGGCGTACGGATTGAGGCGATAGGTGCCGGGCAAGAGGACCTCGCGCTGGATGCCACGCTCGCCGGGGCCGGCCAGGAATTCGCCCGCGGGAAGTTCCTTGCCAAACTTGGTGATCACCACGCCGACTTCGCCGCCGGACACGATCACCTGATCTTTCAGTTGTCGCTCGTACAGGAACGGATTGACGAAGTGACGGCCCGGGCCGAGCGGTTCGAGGAGCACGCCTTTTTGTCCGGGCTCGGCGATGATCTGGCCAGCCGGCATTTCCTTGCCCGTCTTGGCAATCAACACCAGCATCCTGTTGGATGGCACGACCGTATTCTCCACCACCCAAACCCAGAAACCTTCATAGACGAACACGAACGCAAGCAGCAGCACCAGCGCCGCGCCAAGTGCCATGGTGAGAGTGCGGTTCTTCATCACTTGGCACCCCCTTTCGACGATCTGGAAAGGTCTCGAAACGGTTCCGCAAGCGGCCCGTCCGAATTGGCGAGAATCGAATCAATGTTCGGCGCGATCTTCTTCAAATACAGATACCGCGCGTACGCCTCCCCACTGCCGAATGGCAGAATGATCGATCGCAGCGCGTTCGCCTCGGCCGTCCGCGTGTAGGTAATCACGTCCGCATCGCCCTGTCCCGTGGAAATGATCGCCTGCGATTGGTTCTCCGCTGTTTCCAGGTCCTTCCGGGTGACATCGAGGTCGCGCTGCGCGGCGATGACCTGCACCTGTTGTTCCTTGGTGGCTTTTTGAATTTCGTTGGTGCGCGTGGTCTCCGCCGTCACGAACCGGACCCGTTGGTCTTGCATCTTCCGTTGAGCGGCAACATTCGCATCCGACTTGGCGCGCTCGATTTCGCTTTGGTACTTCGCGCGGGTCTGGATGGCAATCTCCCGCTCGCGAATCGGCTCGGCGATTTTTTGCGACGGCTCAATTTCACTAATCAACGCTGCCTTCACCAAAATGTTCTTCTTCGCTGACTCGGTGGTGATGTGCTTGTTAAATTCGTCCTGAAACGCCTTGCGCACCGTGCCACTGATGACATCGGCGGAACTGTATTTCGATCCCTGGATACGGCTCATCGAGAGCGCCGAGCGCAGGATCACTTTATTGACGATGTCCTCTTCATCGCCGATCTTCACGAACACCTCGGGCGCTTTCGCCTCCTCCACCGCCCACTCGACCGCGCCCTTGACCGGGAAGCGGAACCCGTCCTTCGAGAGGAAATTGATCTCGAATTCCGTCTTATGGCTCTGCACGCCGACCACGTCCACGCGACAGATGTACGGGTTGAGGTAGTACGTGCCCGGCCGCAACGGCGTCTCCTGCACACCACGCTCGCCTTCTTTCACAAGAATTGTGTTCGCCTCGGCCGGGTCGCGTCCGTAACGGAGCGTGACCACACCGACCTCGCCGGGCTCGATCTTCACCGCGGGCCGTTTCTCGACGTGATAGGCGTTGGGATTGATCCGGTATGTGCCCGGCCGCAACGGTTCGTCAATCACGCCCCGGTACTGCGTGCCGTCCGCCTCCTTGTTCTTCACAATGAACTGGCTCGGCGGCGCGGCCTTGCCAAACTGTCGTACCAGCACGCCGACTTCGCTCTGCTGGATCTGCACCAACGGCATAATTTCCCAGTGCCAATAAACCGGGTTGCGAAAATAGCGGCCCTCGCTCAGTGGATCCAACTGGATGCCCTTTTGCTCCGGTGAGGTGGCGATAATTTCGTTGGCGGGAATGTCCTTGCCATCCAGCCGGGTCAGGATCGCGCAGGTTCCGGTGGGTGGTTCGATGCGGCAGAAAAACCAGGCAAACACGAACCCGCAGACAATCGCGACGGCGAGAATCACCGCGCCAATAAGACCAAACCGCATCGGGTCAAACCCATAGCGCGCCCCGCCGGTGTCCTCATGCCGGGGCGGAACTGCATTGAAAGTAGCCACGTACCATCACCTCCCAGACTGGGCCTCTCCATCTCCAAGCTTGGCCCGCTAAATACTCCCGCGCATCTCAAAGTGCAAGGTTGAAATCATCCTGTCATCACCTCCCGGTAACGTTGCTTCTGGTAGAATCCAGGTAAATTGAAATGGGCCATTTAACTTTCAAGGAGGAATTCATGAAGCAGCACCCGAAGCTTGTGAAGACATCGTCACAAAGAGCATCTGGCAGAATCGGCTCGAGAAGTTTGTCCATCGCGGCTGTCCTGGCGGCGGGGACTGTTCTCAGTCTCGGTATCGGCAGCACCACCGCGACTGCCGGCGGTGATCCCTGTAAGACGACCTCGCTGGCGGCGGCGAAGGCCTGCGTGGAGGGGGCCAAGAGCGATTACAACCTGGCCTTGGGCAAGTGCGCCAATATCGCCGATCCCGTCGCCCAGAAGGCGTGTCAGGCCCAAGCCAAATCCGATCTGAAAGATGCCCTGGACACGTGTAAGGCCCAGACGGCTGCCCGGCTTGCGGGCTGCGCCCGCCTGGGCAAAGCTACTTACGAACCGTCGATTGTTGCGTCGAACTTTGTCGGCACGATCACCAATTCATTCATGCCTCTCATCCCCGGCACGACGTTCACGTACGTCAGCCCGATCGAAAGTAACGTCGTTTCCGTGACCCATAACACGAAAGTGATCTTCGGTGTCACCTGCGTCGAAGTTCACGACGTCGTGTATGCGGATGGTGTGTTGACAGAGGACACGCTCGATTGGTTCGCGCAGGACAAGGACGGTAACGTCTGGTACTTCGGCGAAAACACCCATGAACTGGACGGTAACGAAATCACCAGCATCGACGGCTCGTTCAAGGGCGGCACCAACGGCGCCCAACCCGGCATCATCATGAAAGCCAATCCCACAGTCGGCGATTTCTACCGGCAGGAGTTCGATCTCGGCAACGCCGAGGACTTCGCGGAAGTCATCAGCTTGACCAACACTGTCATCGTCGCCTCCGGCACGTTCACGAACTGCTTGAAGACCCTGGAGACCTCGCCCCTCGAACCCGATGCCATGGAGAATAAGTACTACGCCTCGGGTGTCGGCAACGTGTTGGTCATCGATCTGGCCACCGCTGAAAGGCTGGAGTTGATATCCGTCACGGTCGGACCGTGAGTGTGCAGCGATCCGCTGGAAACCGGGTGGCAAGGGCTTGCTTTGACGTTCGTCCCTCTTTACTCTGAAACACCGTGAGCACGTCGACCAACGGCGCACCCGGGTTGAACAAATCTGCGGCGGGTGCATATCAAGATCCTGTTTTCACCACGACGCATTGGTCGGTGGTCTTGAAAGCCGGACAGAGTGACACAACCCAGGCGCGGGATGCCCTGGCGAAGCTTTGCCAGACTTACTGGTATCCCTTGTACGCTTACGTGCGCCGGCGAGGTCATTCGGTGCACGATGCCCAGGATCTTACCCAGGCTTTCTTTGCGCGATTGCTCGAACGTCACTGGGTAGGTGACGCAAAACAAGAGCGCGGACGCTTCCGGACATTTCTCCTCACGGCCATGAGCCGATTTTTGTCTGACGAATGGGACAAGCTGCGCGCCCAAAAACGTGGAGGCGGGATTCCGCCGCTGCCGTTGCAACTCGATACCGGAGAAACCCGGTATGGGAATGAGCCAGCGGACAACAGCACCCCGGAGCAATACTTCGAGCGACGCTGGGCCTTGACCTTGCTCGACACGGTACTGCACCGCCTGCGAAATGAATACGAACGCGAGGGAAAGCGTGTCTTATTTGCCGCGTTGCACCCAACCTTGGTCGGCGATCGCGAACTACAGCCCTATGCGAAACTGGCCGCCGGCTTGGACATGCAGGAAGGTGCCGTCAAGGTGGCGGTGCATCGTCTGCGTAAACGCTACCGGCAATTACTCCGCGAGGAGATTGGCGGGACGATGGCCGAGTCGGAGGACATTGATGAGGAATTGCGCCACCTCTTTGCTGTGCTGGCCGGAAATTAATTTGCATCGGCCTGTAACCTTTCTCCCGCAATTCCTAAGAACTGGGTAGAAGCGACGATCATATGGATACCGAACGCATTTGCCCAAGTTGCCAGAAACCGCTCGCCCCGGATGTGCCATTGGGCTTGTGCCCGGAATGTCTCATCAAATCCGGTTTTCCCACCGGCGTGGAATCGGCCGGAGCCAAGCAACCCCCCTTCATTCCGCCCCCGGTGGAGGAGTTGGCCAAACTCTTTCCGCAACTGGAAATCCTCGAACTCATCGGCAAGGGTGGCATGGGCGCCGTTTATAAAGCCCGGCAACCACGACTGAATCGCTTCGTGGCGCTCAAGATCCTTCCGCCCAGCATCGGCAGCGACCCAGCCTTTGCCGAACGTTTTGCTCGCGAAGCCCAGGCGCTCGCGCGACTCAACCACCCCGGCATCGTCATCCTCTACGAGTTCGGCCAGGCGGGCGGCCTGCACTTCTTCATGATGGAATATGTGGACGGCGTAAATCTGCGGCAGTTGCTCGTCAATGGCCGCATCGCCCCACGCGAAGCGTTGGCCATTGTGCCGCAGATCTGCGATGCGCTCCAGTTTGCCCACGACCAGGGCATCGTTCATCGCGACATCAAGCCGGAAAATATCCTCCTCGATCGTCGCGGGCGCGTGAAGGTTGCGGACTTCGGGCTGGCCAAAATCATCGGTGGTGCAAATGAACCGGTTCCCCATGCCTACGGAACTGGCGCGCCTTTGCTGACCGAGACGGGCAAAATCATCGGCACGCCGCAATACATGTCCCCCGAGCAGATCGCGCATCCCGCCGAAGTAGATCATCGCGCGGACATTTACGCGCTGGGCGTCGTGTTCTACCAGATGCTCACCGGCGAACTTCCCGAGAAGAAAATTGAAGCACCGTCCAAGAAAGTTCACATCGATGTACGTCTCGACGAAGTGGTGCTGCGTGCTTTGGAAAAGAAACCAGAACTGCGGTACCAGCAAGCCAGTGCAATGAAGACGCAGCTAGAGACAATTGCCGGTACGGAACCGGTCCAACCTGACTCCCAACCGACCGCTCTTAATGAAAGGCGGGCTCCATCCGCGTGTTGGAATTGGGCAACGTGGTCGCCCTTCGCTTCGCCCGAGGTGCGGGAAATTGTCGCGCACATGACCAAGACAGAAAAGCGAGACGTGGCGACTCGCGGCGCATTGTTCGGTATCTGGAACGCCGCAACGTGTTTTGCCCCGGTCTTCATCCTGTTCTTTGCCCCGGCACCATTTAATAACTGGAAGCTGGCGTTGGCGGTGTGCGGTGTAGGCTTCGCGTTCTATCCGGTCTGGTACAAGATGCTGTGGGAACTGCACTGTTCCACCGAATGGGCCAGGGCGCGTGGAATCAAACCTGAATCCTTGCGGAAATTCTCATTCACCAGGCAGAATATCGGGAAGGCGCTCGTATTTTACGCTACCATCATGCTCATGGCTCTCGGCCCGCGGTTGCTGAGCCGCCGTGAGCCTGTCGGCGTCTGGTTTCCAGACCGCATTAACAACTCGATTAGAGAGCCATATGGCGAAGCCGCGATTCGCGTGACCGACGTTACCAATCGCGGACAAGTCGTCCTAGTGAAACTCGCTTGTGAAACCGGGCGCTCCGCCGACAACCACGAACTGCTTGTGCGATTCACCGGCCCGGTTTTCGATTACCGCGCTGACATTGCCGCAGAAGTGACGAATCTTGACTGCCTGATATCACCCGCGCTTATGACCGTCGGCGGCAAGGTATTGGCGGGCTCAAGTCACTTGCAAGACGCATCGGCCCACCTGATTGGCTTCGTGTTGCCGGATGAGGCGACCGCAGCCAAGGTCGTCGAACAAGTGCGCCAGACGCATCTCGGCAAGCCCAGAGGACTGACCGAACAATGGAGCCAGTTCCTCTTATTCTTGCTGCACCGTCGCGTAGGCGAAGATGCCAAGGGGAAACCAGTCGACGAAGGATTGACGGGCGAACTAAGCTGGATGTTGAAAGACGCTACCACGACACAGACGAAAACCAATCCATTCAGGGACACGGCGAAATACCTTTCTCCATTTACCATGGTGCATTTCGATACAAACGACATCAATAAAGTTGTTGTTGCTTACAACGACTCCGAATACGAATTGGCGGCAATAGATGATTTGTCGGTCACCGAGATACTTGATTTTTGTCGCCATCAATACGGACAACCGCCGTTTGGAGAAGGCTGGGCCCAAAAACGATTTGCCGAAGATTTGGTGATTGTCTTGTCCGAGATGAAGCATCCGGTCGGTTCAGACAATACCGTGAGCTTGACCCTTGTTGACCCGCAGACCGGCCAGCAAAAGATTATCGCCCATGCGCCGATGACTGGAAAAAATCGTGCGGCAATCTTCCAGGATCGCACTTTGGATAATTCCAATCTCTTGCAATCGCTTCCACAGAAATGAAGCCATCGAAGTCCCTAACCATTCCGGTTCTGTGTTTTACAATTGTTGCATTAGTTTTCGTGCTCTGGCCGGTTTGGTATGAGATACCAGTTAAAATCTTTTGGAATCCCAATGGCCAGAGTTCTGTGGGGCATCTTGCTTGGGGCACTAGTCCATGCCATCTGCTGGCTCCTCAGGCGAACACCAAATTAGGACACTACCAACGCCCTTGCCATATTGACAATTTGGATTACGTTTTGGTGGAGGTAAGCCATGAGAATTGTACGGCTCGGTTATTTGCTGTTCGTGATGGTGCTGGCTTGCGCGCACCTGTTCGTGACGTTATCGCCCTGGACCGCTCCGGCTTTCGCAGCGGCGGGCAGTGGAGGAATCGCGGCGTCCTGGTTCGTGGCGATGTTCGCCGCGTGGATTGTGGCGGTGATGATCGACCTGGTGCTGAGCGTGCTGGGAATCCTACCGCTATCGTTCGCGGGTGAAGCTGTCTTCTGTAATGTGTCGCTGGCAGTGCTCTCGGCGCTCGATGGCGGAATCATGTACATCCTGTGCGCCCTTGCTCCAGCGGTCATCGTCCTTGTCAAGGCGCTGGAGGAGATCACCGGGCACGGTCAGCGGTTGAAGACAGTGTGACGCAGCCGGGTTGCGCTTCGCCGATCAGCCCATTTTCAGGAACAAAGACGCGCCTCGGACAAACGGGGCGCGTCTTCGTCATTCCATCTTGAGAAGCGTGGAAACCACGTTGACACGCTGCCAACTGTCAATTTAATGTCACGAGCGCTTAATCAAGGAGGACTTATGAAGAGATTATCGGGGCGGCTCAGGTATTTCGTTTTAGGAATTGCATGGGGATGGACCTCGTTGGTCATTGCCCAGAATCAAACCGCTTCCGTCAGTCCAATCCTTTCCAGCAATGCCGTGCCGTTTCGCATCCAGATCGATCAGGCCGGTTTCTCTTTGCCAAGCGCCTTGCAATCCTATGTCCTGGGAACGCACGGCGGTAAGTGGCTCCTGCTGGCGGGACGAATCAATGGCTTGCACGATTTCAGTAATAATTCGAGCAACTTTCCGGCAAACACCCAGAACACGACCATCTTTGTCGTCGATCCCAATCTCCAAACGGTTTCGACTCGTTCACTCACCAACTCTGGTTCCGGGCTGACGCAGGCGCAAATCGATCTCTTGTCCGTGACCGCCGCACAGTCGTACCAGTCGGGAAACACCCTTTATATGTCGGGCGGTTTTGGCATTGAAAGTTCCACGAGCAACTTCACCACCAAGGCGGCCCTGACAGCCATTGACGTTCCCGGGCTGATGCACTGGGTAACGGGTCCTTCCACCAACGAAACGGCCGCGCAACATATCCGGCAAATCTTCGACCCGATCTTTCAGGTCACCGGCGGGGTCATGATCGAGGCCCGCCCGCACCATGCGCTTCTCGTGTTTGGGCAGGACTTCGAAGGGGCCAACATCACCTCCGACGGCACCTACACCATGCAGGTCCGCCGTTTCCGCATCCTCGACAATGGGACGAGCCTTTCCTTTGTCGCCCAGAAGCCAGTGCCCCGACCCCCGGATTCGAACTATCGCCGCGCAAACCTCAATGTCGTCCCGATCATTGAACGTGGTCGCAAGGGTTTTGTGGCCTTTTCCGGCGCGTTTACCGAGAGCTTTGGGATTTGGACGGTTCCGGTTGAAATCAAGCGGAATGGTACTGCAACGATGGCCAATCCATCGGCTGCCGACACGTTCAAGCAAGGAATGAACAATTGGACCTGTCCCACACTGGAACTCTATTCGCGCAAAGAGCACAACTCGTACACGGTGTTGATGGGCGGTATCAGCTTCGGCTTTTTCGTTGGCAGCGCATTTCAGACGGACCCCGAATTGCCATTCATCAACCAGGTAACGGCCATCAAAGGCGATCGAGACGGGGTGTTCTCGCAGTGCTTGATAAACTCCGAGTATCCCGTAATTCCGTCCACCGGGTCCAATCCGGGCAACCCGCTTCTCTTTGGGGCCGAGGCCACACTGATTCCCGCGGATGGGTTGCCCACATACAGTAACGGCGTATTGCGATACGATACGCTGGGAAGCGACCCCATCGTGGTCGGCTACATCGTCGGGGGAATCCAAAGCACGGTGCCCAATACCAACACCAGTGCGGACAGCGCCGCGTCACCGTACATCTTCACGGTGACTCTGATCCCCACGCATCCCTAGACGTTCTCGTTCGGCCTATTTCCCGTAGAGATCGTTGAGCAGGGCAGCCAGACGGTAGCCCGCGACAACGATCCGTTGGCGGGCGGTCTTCGTGGCTTGCTTGACGTATTCTTCCTTCAAGTTGATATTCTTGGCGCCGTACGGTTCGCCAAGCGTGCCATAGACCTGTGTGCAGGCGATTTCGTGCGATTCCATGATCCACTTCTTCACGTCATAGCTCGTATCCGGCTTCTCGGGCATGTCGAGGGGGAGCTTCTTGAGCCATTCCTTCATTGGCGGACTGTCCGGGGCCAGCGCATGGTCCAGCGGATCCTGGGTCTTGACCTCGCCGTTCTCGTAGTAACGCCGATAGGCTTCGTCCCAGAACGAGTGCAGATTCTTCCCATAAGCCTCGTCGCCGAGGTTGGCCACCGTTACGCCGTTGCCGCCGGCATCATCCTTGAATCTATCGCCGGGTTTCGCGTCCGGATTGTAGCGCGCGGTCGTGTGCAGTGGCTGGTGAATGTCGCCCACGAAGTGGATGACCATCGCGAGTGCGACGGACTCGTTCGTCACCAGCACATCGGCCTGCTTGTTGCGGATGAGATCGACGCAATGCGTTAGCGCCACGAGGACGTCACCGTTGGTCGGGGTCAAGGCGGGAGGATGCGAGAGCACATCGGGATCATTTGTCGAACAGCCGATGTCGATGTAGTGCCATGGCTTGTACAGGCCGCGGAACTGCGGGTCGCCCGCCGGCCCTTTGATGTCGTCCGCCCAGCAGGCAATGTTGACGGCGTTGTACGGCGCGTCCCCTTTGTGAAGCTTGGCGGCCAATTCGTCCACGCGGGCGCGGGCCTTGTCATTGAGACGGTCGTAGGCGACCTGGGCGACGAGCATATGCCCCATGCCGTCCCAGGCGCTGGCGTTGAACGCCGTGGCGATCGCCATCAGTGAAGCGACCGCAATACATTTCAAATTCTTGACTTTCATGAGCCTATCCTCCGATTCGTGAATTCCGGATGTGCATGTGTAATCAGTGTGCCAGAAGTATTAGACGTATGCAGCGAAATGCGCAAGCTCATATCCGTCAATTCTCGTGCAGCACTACCGACAATGTTTCGTGTCCATTCGTCCTTCATGCGCAACTCGGCAACCAGAAGGTCAATCGGAATCTTTGATTTCCGACGGCCCTTTATGCTACACTCCCAATCATTGGTCGCCATCAACGGCGGCCAACACAATGGAGGGGGAACCATGAGAAAGTTACGATTGACTGGTCTGATTGCAGTGGTTGTACTCGCGGGCGCCATGGCGGCGTCGGCAGATGATCAACAACAACCCACGCTGGATACTGAAGTCAAGGATGCCATCCAACTCTTCAAGAAAACCGACTCGACGATCGGGAAGCTCTTCGATACGGCGTATGGCTACGTGGTATTTCCAGGCATCGGCAAGGGTGCGGTCGGCATCGGGGGCGCCGCCGGCAACGGCCAGGTTTTCGAGAAAGGAACGCTGGTCGGGACCGCGCGGATGACGCAAATTACCATCGGCGCGCAATTGGGCGGCCAGAAATTCGCCGAGGTGATCTTCTTTGAAGACAAGCCCTCGCTGGACAGCTTCAAGGGCAGCGAATGGGCTATGAGCGCCGGGGTCAGCGCTGTGGCCGCCGCCGAGAGCGCGTCCGCCGATGCGAAGTACAAGCAGGGCGTGGTGGTGTTCACCGTCGCCAAGGGCGGGTTGATGTTTGAGGCCAGCGTGGGCGGACAGAAATTCAAATTCACGCCCCTCGAGAAGAAATAGCGCAAGGGCTCGCGCGGGTTTCTCTGCCGTGAGAGAATGATTCGGGCGTTGCTCCGAGGGCTTGGTGTGTACATAATTCGCCGCCAGCATGCCGGACATCATTCTCACCACGCTGAACGCGAAGTACGCGCATTGCTCGTTCGGGTTGCGGTATTTGATGGCGAACCTGGGCGAACTGCAAGCGCAGGCGCAGATTCTTGAGTTCGACATCAATCAGCGACCCATCGACGTCGTTGAGGCGATTCTCCAGAATAAGCCGAAGATCGTCGGCGTCGGTGTGTACATCTGGAACGCAACCCAGTCGCTGCAGGTGGTGGCGGATCTGAAGCGGTTGCGGCCGGAGTTAATAATCATTCTCGGCGGGCCTGAGGTCAGCTACGAATGCGACCGGCAGGAAATCGTCCGGCTGGCCGATCACGTCATCACCGGTGAGGCCGATCTGGCGTTCGCCGAACTGTGCGGGCAAACACTGGCCGGGAACGCACCGCAGTCGAAAATCCGTCCCGCTCCCCTGCCCGATTTCGATCGGCTGGCGTTGCCGTATGAATTGTACACGGACACCGACATCGCTCACCGCGTCATTTATGTGGAAGCGTCGCGTGGCTGCCCGTTTGAGTGCGAGTTTTGCCTGTCGTCGCTCGACATCCCGGTGCGCAATGCGGCGCTCGACAGTTTTTTGGCGGCGATGCAGCGCCTGCTCGACCGCGGTGTGCGACAGTTCAAATTCGTGGATCGCACCTTCAACCTCAACCTGAAGATCAGTTCGGCCATCCTGGAGTTCTTTCTCGAACGCTATCAGCCGGGATTGTTCGTGCACTTCGAGATGATTCCCGACCGATTGCCGGAGGCGTTGCGCGAGCCCATCCGAAAGTTTCGGCCCGGAGCGCTGCAGTTCGAGGTTGGCATCCAGACATTCAATGAACAAGTCGCCAAGCTCATCAGTCGACGTCAGGACAACGCGAAAGTCGAAGAGAATTTACGCTGGCTTCGGGACGAGACCGGCGTACACGTCCATGCGGACCTGATCGTCGGCCTGCCCGGCGAGGATGTAAATAGTTTTACCGCGGGATTTGACCGGCTGGTTGCGCTCGGCCCGCAGGAGATTCAAGTCGGGCTACTGAAACGACTGCGCGGTACGCCGATCGTGCGCCACGACCGCGAATGGGGCATGGTGTACAGTCCCGAACCACCCTACGAGATTCTACAAACCAAGCTGATCGATTTTTTCACGATGCAACGCCTGCGCCGCTTCGCCCGCTACTGGGATCTCATTGGCAACAGCGGCAATTTCGTGGAAACGACTCCCCTGCTCTGGCGTGAAGGCTCACCGTTTCAAGGGTTCATCCGTTTCTCAGATTGGCTTTATGCGCAGACCAGGCAGACACACAGCATCGCGTTGCAACGGCTTCGCGACCTGGTCGCACGCTATCTCATAGAAAAAATCGACCTACCGCAGGAGGATATCCAGAGCACACTGCAACGTGACAGCGACCGCACACGCGGCGTCGCGGTACCCCATGCGCCGCCGCGACAAGCGCGCCATCTGGCGAAGTCCCAACAGCCGGACTGACTAGGCCCTCGGCCTCTTCCCGACGTTGCTGGCGTAGGCGGCCTGCTCAACGGCGCGGGCGACGCGTCGCACGACCTGTTTGTTGAACACGCTGGGGATGATGTATTCCTCGCTGAGTTCGTCCGAAGTAATGCACCCGGCGATGGCCTTGGCTGCGGCAAGCTTCATCGGTTCGGTGATGGCGGTTGCGCGGGCATCAAGCGCGCCGCGGAAGATGCCGGGGAACGCGAGAACATTGTTGATCTGGTTTGAGTAGTCACTACGGCCCGTAGCGATGATTCGCGCGTACGGCTCGGCATCCTCGGGCATGATTTCGGGCGTTGGGTTGGCGAGCGCGAACACAATGGCGTCCTTCGCCATCTTCTTAAGCGCCTTGACGGTGAAAACGCCGGGACCGCTGACGCCGATGAACATATGCGCCCCGCGCGCCGCATCCTCAACGGAACCGCTGACATTGCGCGCGTTGGTGTGCTCCGCGAGCCACGTCTTGCTGAAATCAAGGTCGGGAAGCCGTTTGCGGCAGATGATGCCTTTGCGGTCACAACAGATAATATGACGAGCGCCGGCGGCCTGGAGCATTTTGGTGACGGCGACGCCCGCGGCACCCGCGCCAACGATGAGGATTTTGATCTCGCTCATCTTCTTCTTGATCACCTTCAGCGCGTTCAGCGCGGCGGCGAGAACAACCACGGCGGTACCGTGCTGGTCGTCGTGGAACACGGGGATATCGAGTTCTTCCTTGAGGCGGTCCTCGATCTCGAAACAGCGCGGCGCGCTGATGTCTTCGAGGTTGATCCCGCCGAACCCAGTGGAAATCCATTTCACGGCGCTGATGATTTCCTCCGTGTCCTGCGTTTGAAGACAGATCGGATAGGCATCGATATCGCCGAATTCCTTGAAGAGCATCGCCTTGCCCTCCATGACGGGCATGGCGCCTTCCGGCCCGATGTTGCCGAGGCCGAGGACGGCGGAACCATCGCTGACGACGGCGACGGAATTATGTTTAATCGTGAGTGTGCTGGCTTTGCGTTTATCTTCGGCGATGGCCAGGCACACGCGCGCAACGCCGGGCGTGTAGGCCATCGAGAGCGCGTCACGCGTGGTCAGCGGGATTTTGTTCTGGATGCGGATCTTGCCGCCAAGATGCATCAGGAACACGCGGTCGGAGACGTTGATGACCGTGATGCCCTTGATGCGTTTGACCGCCTCGATGATGGCCTGGGCGTGTTCGTCATCGCGGGCGTTGACCGTGAGATCGCGCACCTTGAATTTGCGGTCCGCGCGCACCACGTCCACTGCGCCGGGATCGCCTTGCAGCCGCGCGATCACGTGCAAGAGCTTCGCGAACATCCCCAGGTTATTCACGATGCGCAGGCGCATCGTAAAACTGTAGCTGACACTCGTAGCAATCCGGGCCATGGGTCCCTGTCCTTTCACCGCAACCTACTTTTACCTTCGATGACGAAAATGCTGCCAGCCAAGCCAGCCAACGGCGACGAACGGCAGCGCCAGCGCCAGCACTACGAAAAAATATCCCGCCGCGCCTTCGCCGACCCGCCGCTCCACGAAAATGAAGCCGATGACGAGGGGCAAGACGCCATACACCATATAGCGTAGCAACAAGCCCCATTGGAAAAGTTTCATCTTCGCAGCGAATATAGGGAGGCGGTGCGGCGTTTGCCAGAGAAACCGCGAGAGAGATACTTGGGAGACGGCCGGAAGAGTGACTACGGCAGGCGTAGCGTGATTTCGCGTCCGTTGAGGTCGAGTTTCACGCGGCGGTTTTCAATCGTGACCACGCGGGCGCCCTCGATGTCGTCGCCTTCACGAACGGTCTGGTTGTTGATCATCGCCTCGCTGCCATCTTTCGCGTAGGTGATTCCCTGAAGAACAAGCTTCGGCAGATCAGCAGGCCCGCTCTTGGAGGCCACCACTTGCTCAGCCTTGATCCGCTCCATGAGCTTGTTGACGATTTGGTCCTCAGCAGTCTTCGTGTCGGTCGTCGTTGCGAGCGCGGACGGCGGAGTCATCTCAGCTCTTGGTGATACTTCCGGCATGGGCGCGGGCTCTGTCGCCGGCTTGATCGCGCGCAGGGTCGGTTTCCTTTCCACCACGGGAGCATCCGAATTCGAAGCGAAACCATCCTGTACATTTTGTACGTGTTCGGCAATGCGGGACCCCAGTACAATGACAGTCACAAGGATCACGCCAGAGACCAGGATCGTAACCAGAAAATTGCCTTTCGCGCCGCTCGACTCAACTTTACTCTCGATGCGATAACTCGCGGGGACAGGGGACAGCGCAGCCGCGGTGGACGCCGCGTCGCGGGTTCGCTTCAGGGCTTCGTTGATCAAGCTCACGCCGCTACTCCTTGAAGTTCATCGATCGCCAGGTCCACGAGTTTCCGGGTCATCAAGCCAGTCTGCATCACAAAGCCCGCCAGCAGGGTCTTGTCACAGACGGCATTGATCAGCCGCGGGATGCCTTCCGAATACTTGAAGACCAATCGGGCTGCGCCTTCATCGAAACGCGGTGTGCCGTTGGCGCCGGCGAGTGTGAGGCGATGATTGATGTAACTGGCTGTCTCCGTCGCGTCGAGCGGTCGGAGGTGATAGCGCACGGTGATGCGCTGGCGGAGTTGCCGCAGTTTTGGCTGCTGCAATTTCTCGCGAAGCTCGGGTTGCCCCATCAGGACGATTTGCATCAGCTTTTGGCGATCGGTCTCGAGGTTGGAGAGGAGCCGGACCTGTTCGAGTAATTCATCCGTCAGATTCTGTGCTTCGTCGATGATCAGGACCACATCGTGGCCCTGGTTGACCTCGACGAGCACAAAGTCATTGATTGCCTGCAGATAAGCCACGCGGTCGATCCCCCGCGCCTTGAGGCCGAACTCCATTGCGACGGTCTTGATCAACTGATGACTGCTCAGGCACGGATTGAGGATGAGCGCGGTTTTGTAGGTCGGGCCGAGTTCTTCGAGCAGCTTCCGGCAAATCGTTGTCTTGCCCGCGCCGACTTCGCCGGTCAGCTCGATGAAGCCTTTCCGCTCGCGAATGCCGAACAGGAGGTGGTTGAACGCCTCCTGGTGCTTCGCGCTGAAGAAAAGAAAACGCGGGTCCGGAGTGATATTAAACGGCGCTTCCCGCAGATTGTAGTACTCCAAATACACAGTCGTCGGCCTCCATTTCGCTGCTCGTTCTCATTAACAACAAGCATTCCCTATGCCGCCACGACATGCCTAACAACTTGCAGCCACGCGTCTTTTGTGTTGCGATAACACCGCGGCGTGCCTAAGTTGAAGGGGAATCAACGAAGGAGGTTGAACAGTCATGAAACGAGCGCTTCCAGTTCTTCTCGTCTTCCTATCCGGCTGCCTCGTGCAATCTTTCCATCCGTTCTACACAGACAAATCCAAAGTCGCGCTACCCGGGCTAAACGGAGAGTGGGATGCGGTCACGATCTGGGGTGACAAGGCGGCCACTAATCTCCCACCTTGGCGCATCTCAGGCAACGAGCTTGTGGCCTACGATTCCGCGACCCCGTCCTCCAAGATCCGGGTAACTTTCTTCAAGGTCGGAGAACGCCTGTTCTGCGACTCGGCCGCCGATGATGTGGGCGATGGCCCAAAATTGCCTTCGTACCTGGCGCAGCACCTGCGCGGCGTCCATGTGATCACCAAAATCGAGACAAACGAAGATACACTTGCGTTCCTGCCCCTTGATTATGACTGGCTTACCGTTTGCCTCGGCGAGGGAAAGGCATTGCTGCCGTACTTGACCCGGGCCGAGGAAAAGAACTGGATGCTCTTCACCGCAACGCCGGCGGATTGGGAGAATTTCCTCACTACTTACGGAAGCGACGCCAAAGCGTTTCCCATCAATCATCTTTATCTTCTCAAACGCCATGTGTCCGCTCCCGGCAAAGAACCGTCGAGTCACTAACTAATCGAAATGACACCATGAAAGATCCACGTCACGAAAAACTTGCCCGCTTGCTGACGGAATACTCCGTCGCGTTGAAACCCGGCGACGTCGTCGCCATCCAGGGCGATGCGTCCACTGCCCCGCTCATGCGCGAATGCTACCGGGCAGCACTGCGCCGTGGCGCGTTTGTGACGACCGATGTGCGCATTGACGGCATGGCCGAGATCTTCTACGCCGAAGCGAACCGGGATCAGCTCAAGTGGGTGTCGCCCTTCGCGAAGTTCAAGTTTCAGAAGATCGACGCCCTCATCAGCTTCTGGGCCGAGGAGAACACGAAGGCGCTCACCAATGTTGACCCGAAGTTGCTAGCGGCGGCGTCTTCCGCGCGCAAACCGATCAATAAGATATACATGGACCGCAGCGCGAGCGGCGCGTTGCGCTGGGTCGGCACGCAGTGGCCGTGCAACGCCAGCGCGCAGGACGCGGAGATGTCGTTGACGGAATACGAGGAGTTCGTGTTCGGCGCGGGTCATCTCGACGACCGCGATCCGATCGCCGCATGGAAGCGCATCTCGAAGGACCAGCAAGCCCTCACCAATTTTCTCAACAAATCGCATGAGGTCCGCATCGTCGCGGAAGACACGGACATCCGTTACTCCTGCAAAGGCCGCAAGTGGATCAACTGTGACGGTCACTACAATTTCCCCGACGGCGAGGTCTTTACCGGGCCGGTCGAGAACAGCGTCGAAGGCCACGTGAAGTTCAGTTTCCCGGCGGTCCACGGTGGACGCGAAGTGCACGGCGCGCGACTGACCTTTGAGCGCGGCAAGGTCGTGAAAGCCGAGGCCGAAAAAGGGCAGGATTTCTTGCGAGCGATGATCAATATGGACAGCGGCTCATGTTACCTCGGCGAGGGCGCCATCGGGACGAATTACAACGTGACGCGCTACACCAAGAACACATTATTCGACGAAAAGATCGGCGGCACGATCCACCTCGCACTCGGCGCGGGTTACACCGAGACCGGCAACAAGAACCGCAGCGGCCTGCACTGGGACATGGTCTGTGACCTCCGAAAAGGCGGCGAGCTCTACGTCGATGGTGAATTGATTCAGAAGAACGGCCGGTTTCTCAACAAGAAGTTCCCGCAGCCGTAACGTCCAGAGTTCAGGCACGCGGGACCAACCAGCCTGAACCGTGAAGCGGAACTGAGAGCGCTATCCCGCGTCGCCTGCACCGATTTGTTAGCTATCAAGCTGTTGTGAAATGAAATCCCATCTATCATGATATGATGCGACATTCCAAAAGTAGGCATAACGCTTCGATCCGACGCCAACGGCGCGCACCGCACTGTCTCGGCGCACCTGACCGTTTTTTCCGACACCGCTGAGCCATCGTGCGTGAAACTCACTAACATTGCGCGCCATATCTGACGCCGGAATGATGAAATACTCAAAAGCCCCGCTGGAACTGGGCAATGGAATACCTCCGAGAATCCAAAAAAAGTGTGGGCCAAAATCTCGCTCGGCCTTGCGGCCGACGCTGCACGTCATAGAGCCGGGAACGAATGTCTTGACCTGGATGTGGACGAATTTTGTCCCCGCGCGATTGCTACACAAGACGTCGGTATTTGGCGTGTTCCCCATCGTAACCACGGCAGCATAGCCACGACGACAAAGCTCTCCGGCAACGAAGAACTGACTGGCGTTCCCTCGGTGCGACTTATCGTGCTCGGCGCTCATGATGGTGAACATGCTAGCGTGTGGTCTGCGCTGCAACAAGGTCAAACGTCCGAACGTGTCACCCTGAGTCCCGTTCTCGGGATCCCGCCCGTGCGGGACTTGTCGAAGGGTCTCTGTCGTTCCGTTCCGAGAAAAAGGCAGAGATTCCTCGACAAGCTCGGAATGACCGGAGAAAACATTCTTTGTGAATGTTGAGATTCTCTACTCCGCCGCCCATGCGCAATTTCCAGATTCGGAACCGCTCGGTGGTGGGAAAGCGGTTGCGGATTATTTGATTCGTGAGTGGCACAAACTGAGTTCGTTTCCGCTTGCGGTGCTGAGTCCGAAGTCGGTGGGCCTCGGTCACCGGGAAGCAGCGCGCCCGGCGGTCGCGCCCTACCGTCTCGCGGAGATGAGCGAATTCCAATATGCGCGGTTCTGTCGGGAGTTCGAGCGGGCGACGACGAGCGAGATCCTAAAGCGTGACCCGCAGCAATGCGTGGTCCTTTGCAATGACATTAGCGAAGGGCCGGACTTCACGGTGCTGGGCGAGCACGGGTATCGCCTCGTGACGATCTTTCATGTGGATGTGGTTGAATACTTCACGCGGTTCTATTTGCGGGGGTTGATCCGACCGGAAACGGCGGCGCGGTTTCGTTGGTTTGGCGTTATGCCGGACGTGTTGAAGTTGGTGTTTGAGAAGCAGTATCAGTGCGTGCGGTACAGCGCACGGATCGTCGTGCCCTCGGCGCCGATGCGAGATGTGATCTTGCGGTGTTACCCGTGGTGCGCGCCGGAGAAGATTGCGGTGTTGCCATGGGGGAATATTGCGGCGCAGGATTCGGCGCGCCCGGCGGTCGCGCCCTACCAACTCGATGTTTCGGACGACGAGATCGTCATCATCACGCTCAGTCGATTGTCACCGGAGAAAGGAATCGAGCGTTTGCTGGCCGCCCTGCCCTATCTCGGTTCCACGGACAAGAAGGCGCGGGTGTTCATCTGTGGCGGGCCGGCATACATGAAAGGGCGCGCGTATGAACAGAAGCTGCGACGGCTCGCGGCGCGGGTCACGACCGCGCGCGTGGAGTTTACCGGGCACGTGACCGGTGCGCAGAAGGCGGCGCTGCTACAACGCGCGGACATCTTTGTTTCACCTTCCAAGCATGAAAGTTACGGGCTGACAATTGCGGAGGCGTTGGGAGCGGAATGTCGGGTGATCTCGCACCACCATTACGGCGCCGAGGGAGAAGTCGTGGATTGCGCCAATTCCAGAGCGTTGGCAAATGCTCTTGGCAAGTTGATCACGCAGGGGCGGACGGCGAAGACCGGCGCGGCCGTGCGCGAATCCTCATCGGCAGCTGAGAAATTGGCGGCGCTGCTGACCGCTATTGCGGAACTTCCGGCGGCACAATCGCCTTCGTGACGGCCTCTAGCACCGCCTTCACCTTTTCCGGCGGTGCGTCCTTGCCAGGTTCGATGTGTCCCCAACGCAGTTTGGGCAATGAGCGCGACAGCGTGCTCTTGCCCGAAGCCCAAAGCTCGACCCACGCCCGCGCCTGCTTGGCATTCTCGGTTGTGGCGATATCCACCCAGCGCGCCCCCATCATCGTGGCCGCCATATCGTCGAGGTCGAAATAGTTATTGGGGTCCTGGCGATCAACTTCTTCTTTGATGATTGCCGCCGAGCGACCGACGTCAAAGTAACCTTCGAACGCGCCGCCACCGATAAAGTGCATGGCTTTGTCGTTCTGTCCTTGGAATTCCGGCGTGCCGCCGTTGCGGCACCACAACCATAGTCCGCCAAACATCGCTCGGACCTGATCATCCAATCGTGTCTTGGCGTTGGCATTAACATTGGTAATGACCATCTGGCAGAGATCCTGAAAGATGTGATCGAAATCCACGCTTTTTGTCTGCAATTTTGTGGCAAGCGCGGCGAATTTGGTGTCTTCCGTGATGATCGGCTTGGGGGTGGAATTCGTTTGCGCGCTGGCCGTGAATGCGGTGAGGCAGACGAATGCCAAACTCCAAAAACTAGGGGCGTGCTTTCGAAATATCATTGTAGGTCAACCTATCAAACGAACCCAGTATCAGCAATGGCGCTGGCAATAGGTGTTAAGACCGTCTTCGGCGATTCAGCTTGCAATTTGGACGTCAAAAATGTATTAATTACTCCTAGTAAAGCGGTTTTCTGCGGCCTGAACCTCACGACGGGATATTGATGAAGATCTTAAAGTGTCGCGCCCTAATCTGGTTCGGTGTCGCCTTACAACTCACCTGCCTGTTGGCTTCGGCAAATACCAGCGTTCACACCAGCTGGCTGTGGCATCTGCATCAGCCAATCTACTGGCCCGACCAGTCACCCGGCGACCACTCAACCGACCATTACCAAAACGCCTATGACACCTTGCAGTTTGGCAATGGACACCCCAGCGACACCGACTTGACGGGCGTATTCAGTCTTTCAGATCGGCTCCATGCGTATCAGGAACAGCCCGGTGTCACGATTGGCGATATCAGCAATCTCGGGAAAGCGGGAGTTCAGGTGAATTACTCGGGCGCGTTGATGGAAAACGTGCAGAGCCTGGCGGCGCACAACATGTGGTACGCGTCGAACTGGAACTCGTACAACTCGACCGCGCGTACCTCGACGACCACGGGGGGCAAGACCCGCTTGGATCTGACCAACTTCACCTACCACCATTGCATCGCGCCGTTCGTGAGCGACGAAACGCTGGAGATGGATATCCGAATCCATCAACGCCATCAGCAGATTATCTGGAACTCGCCCAACAGTCAGGTTTCACGGGGATTCTTCCCCGCGGAAACATGCTTCAGCGAACGCATCATTCCGGTGCTGAACAAGCTGGGCATCGCCTGGAGCGTGGTTGCCAACAGCCATCTCTCGCGTTCCTGCGCCGATTTTCCATACGTGGCCGGTTCCGGCGGCGAGAATTGCGATGTTCCCAACAAAGCGGACCAACTGAACCCGGCCGCGGGCGGTAGTAACTACCAACGCCTCTCGATTGACCGCGGCGTCTCGCCGGCGGCGGCGATGCCGTTTGCGTACCAGGTGCATTATGCGCGCTACGTAGACCCCAACACCGGCGCGGCCTCGACCATCATGGTCATCCCGGCCGACCAGGCGCTCAGCTGGAAGGACAGTTACAGCACGTGGGACGTGGGTCTTATCAGCCCCATTGCGGCCCGCAACAATCCCAGCCAACCCTGCTTCTTCCTCTTCTCTCATGACGGCGACAACGCCTGGAGCGGCGGCTACTCGTATTACAATGAGTGGGTTCCCCAATACGCCAATCAGGCAGCAGCGGATGGGTACGAGCCCACCACGGTCGAACAATTCCTCTCGGAGTTCCCACCAAGCGCGACCGACGTTGTTCACGTTGAGGATGGCGGGTGGGAGTTTGCCGACAGTGATTTTGGTTCACCGATCATGATCAACTGGCACTGGCCGCCCAGTTATACGGCGAACAGCATCAACGTCGTTGACCCCAGCATTGGTGTCAGCGACAAGGCGGATGTCTGGCGCGTCCACACCGCAACTGAAAACCGCGTGAAGACGGCGCAACAGATCCAGAACGCGCTCACGGGTTACACCAATCGTATCGATCAAATTCGCGATCCGGGTAGTTTCGGCCAGACGCCCGCAGCCGTGGAACTTGGCTGGCACTACTATCTCGGCGGGCTCGATAGCGGGTTCGTGTACTACGGCTGCCACGCGGACGAATGCTGGCGACCGGTGATCGCCCAGTCGAACGCCTGCCGAAACGTCGATTCCATCCTTGCGGCGAACCCGGCACTGGACACAACGCCGCCGACAGTTTTCATCCCCCAGCGGCATCCTTGGAACCCCGGCACGGTCAATTTTGGGGTCCAGTATTCCTACAAGCAATTTACTCCGACCAACACGGATTTTTGGGTCTGGACGTACGCCTATGACGTCTCGGGAATCACCAATGTGACGCTGCTCTACCGCTCGAATGGCAGCAACAGTCCGCCAGTGCAGGACGAGTTCAAGACGTACGCGGGCGGTGCGGACACAGCCGCGTGGGTCCCGCTTCCCATGACGATGCGTTCGGTGGCGCCGCAGAATACCCTTTTGCCGCCGAAATACATCGCCGACTACTATTACGCCAAGGTCACCGGGTTGGCCGACACGTACGTCGATTACTACGTGAGTGCGACGGACAGCCAGGGGAACTCGTACAACTCGCCGATTCAACACGTCTACGTTTCCCCGACGCCAACGAATAGTGCGGGCGGCGGTGGCGGAGGCGGATCCGGCTGTATCGGCCGTTTCTGCGTTTCGCCGACAACTCCCGTGGCGGGCAGCCCGGTCACGATCACCTACAGTGCCGTTGGCGGGCCGATTGCCAGCGCGAGCCAGGTTTACATCCATCTCGGCTGGAACAACTGGGCCACAGTGGTCTCGCCGGATGCGGCTTTGACATTTAATGCTGCCTCCAACAATTGGGTTTACACCACGACCGTTCCGAGCACCGCGACCCAACTCGATTGCGATGCCAATAATGGGGCCGGTACCTGGGACAACAACGGTGGCCAGGATTATAAGTTCACGGTCACGAGCGGTCCGCCACCACCGCCTCCTCCCACGCCAACGAATGTTACGGCGACCGCTGTCAGTTCGTCTGAAATCGATCTCACCTGGCCAGCGACCTCCAACACCGTCGGTTATGTGGTGTACCGGAGCGGCACGCAGATCGGAACAACAGTCATCACCGCGTTCAACGATCTCGGACTGTCGGCAAACACGCTGTACTGCTACACCGTCGCGTCCTCGAATTCAGCGGGCCTCTCGGCGCAAAGTTTTCCCGTGTGCGCAACAACCTCCACCAATTCGCTGCCCAACCCGCCGCCTACCCCAATCAACGTAACGACCACTGCCCTGGCCACGAACCAGATCAGCGTGGCTTGGTCCTCATCGGCGGGTGCTACGTCCTACATCGTTGCCCGGGGAGGCAATCCAATTGCGACTGTTTCGGGAACCTCCTACGTGAGCAGCGGTCTGGCGCCGAACACAACCTACTGCTACACGATCGCCGCGACCAACAGCGCGGGTGGATCAACTTTTTCATCTTCCAGTTGCGCGACGACGTTGGCCGGGCCCCTACCGGCCTTTGTCCTGAACGGTAGCGCGAGCAATTATCCTGGATACTTGCTGACTGCGCCGGGTATGACCCTCTATGCCGCCATCCGTGGCACGGTTTTGTATGTCGCGACGTGGTCACCGGGGAATTCTTCCGGCAGCAACAGCAACAACGATCATTTCGTTTTGGTATCCGATCAAATCCTGGGTTCACCCACGACTGCCGCGCAGTGGGCGAAAGCGGGACTCATTGCCATTCCATCAACCAAGGTCATGCTGGCCGGGGAAAGCCAGGGCACTTTCGTCGGTTGGCAAACGATCACCGGGTCATCCGTGTCCATATCGAACCAAGCGGTCAAAGCGTCGACAAGCGCCGGCCAAATGCAGGGGACGATCGATCTAGTCCAGGCGTTCGGCTCGATGCCGTCGACGCTCTACTTGTGCGCGGCCGCCTATACCACGACCAACGGCGGCGCGCTCGCGGCGCAAGCCCCATCCGGTAATGGAAACGGCAATATCGAATCCAACGAATTCCTGGCCGTTCCCGTCGCTTCCATTCGCGACAGCACCGGCGACGGCGTCCTGGATAATCTCGACCCGAACATTGGATTTCGCGTCCAGAACGCTCAACCATCCGGCGGCGGGCTCACGATCGCGTGGGTGGCCGTCCCCGGGAAATCGTATCAAGTGATGTACAGCGACTCGCCCTCTGGTACGTGGAGTAATTTGCCAAATGCACAGGTCACCACCGCCAGCGGCCAGACGTCGCTGTCCTTCACGGACACGTCGGCAACGAACGGGATTCAGCGCTTTTATAAGATCCACGCCAGCTATTAATCCGAGCATGAATCGAAAGAAAATCACAATCGTGCTTCTCTTTGGCCTGATGTGGACGGCCCACACCCGCGCGGAGGTCATTCTCCAGTACTTCAACACCAGCTGGAACGAGATCGCCACGCGCATGCCGGAACTGGCGGAGGCTGGGTACACAGCGCTGTGGCTGCCGCCACCCTTCCAAGCGGGCAGCCAGAACTCTGTCGGCTATGACATCTTCGACCGATTCAATTATGGCAGCGGAAACGTTGTCACTCGCTACGGCACGTCAGATGATGTGCTCAATCTGGTGCTCACAGCGCACCGTTTCGGCATCCGCGTCTATTTCGACAACGTCATGGCCCACAATGGGGGGCCGCTTCCTGACACTCCGGTCAGTACGCTGTCCACCACGCAACCCTACTTCGTGCCGGAAGACTTCCATCTGATCCAGCAAACCAATGGCACCTATGCTACGCCGCCAAATTCCATCGATTACAATGGCAACGAGTGGCAGGTATTGAATCGCAGTGATTTTGGACTCGATATCGCCCAGGAAGACCCGAATACCAGCTTTGGCCCCCAGGAAGGCGACACGTATCCCAAGTTTCACGGCATCCGCCAGCCTACCCATCCGGAATTCTATCCCGATACGAACATCACCGCCGCCGTCAATGGCATCGGCCAGCCCGTCCATCCGTTCACCGGCGCGGGGCAGCCCGTCTCCGAAGATGTTAATGCGATGCTCATCCGCGCCGCGCGGTGGTTCCTGGACCAATCCAAATGTGACGGGTTTCGTCTCGACGATGTGAAAGGCGTGCCGAGTTATTTCTTTGGCGAACAATACGCCACCAACAAGGACGTTCTGAATAACGGTTACTGCGGCGGCATCCAGGAACAATTCAATATCACGCATGGCTACAGCGATTGGAGCAACCACCGGGACTCGTTGTTTAACACAGAGACGCCGCGCGACGACGCTATGATTTTCGGCGAAGACCTTGGCCAGCCAAATCCCTGCACGTTTACGTGTCAGCAGGGATATGTCGATGCCGGGATGCGCGTTGACGACAACGAATTTTACAGCCAGATGTTCCAGTCCGTCTGCGGCGGGTGCAACGGACTCTGGGGTCTCGACCAGCCCGGTGCGTACTCGTTCGGCGGCGTGGGCACCAGCCTCATTCACGTCGGGACACACGACTACAATGATATCTCCCTTTTCGACCGTACCTCGGCGCACGCGACGTTGCTGACCCGCGCTGGCCTGCCGAGTGTTTACACGGACGGCTATAACGAAGAACAGACCATTCAGTCGAATGGGAAGTACTTCCCGGCGATTGGCAACAACGCGTTCCTTGGGCAATTCGGTGATAAACATCTGCCCAATCTGCTGTACATCAATCAACTGTTTGCTCGTGGCGACCAGATAGGCAAATGGAGCGACCAAACGTACTGTGCCTACGAGCGCCGCGATAAACGCGAGAATACCGGCATGTCCGACGCGGACGGCACCGTACTGCTTTTCATGATGGCCCAGAACGGGTCGGGCGGCGCCTCGCGCAGTTACACGACGACGTTCCCCGTGGGCGCGCGGCTTGTAAACTATTCGACTTTCAACAATGCCCAAGGATTTGGGGCCACCGTCGCAACCAACGGCATCTTGCGCGACGACAGCAACAACCTGATTATCGCTCCCGCCGGCGGTTACTGGGCGTTCTCGTGGCGCAACCCCGAAATGCCGGCGGTGTGGGATGACGGGATGTTCGGCCAGGTGACGCCGATCACCATCCTGCAGAACGGGCAACAGGTTGGCACGGTGAGTTACCCGCGCAAGGACGGCCGAAACGGCGATCCGAACTTCAACCCGTACGGTATCCCCAACCAACCCACCAACGATTACCAGTACACGATGACCGTGCCGCTCGTTACCAACCCGTCGAACCTCACGTTCATCGCACACACGGACGGTTCCTGCGCGAACATCCTGATGAAACTCGATGGCGGCATCGACATCAATTCGCAAATGGGCCTCGGCCCGCAAACCGGTGGGAAGCGGGACAACGCGCCAGCCGTGGCTACCGACGTGTTTCTCGGTTATGAACAGATGGGTTTTGTGCAGCGTGTCGCCGAGAAGTTCGCCGCCCGCGACATATCACGCAACATTATTGGTTCGCCCGGTTGCGAAACGTATCAGGCAACGATTGGCACCAACGGATTCATCGTCAATAACGGGAGCGGCCCGAATACCTCCGTGGGCACGGTCACCTGGGTCTACCATGATCCCGCGGCCAACAATCAATTAGGGTCACCGACGCTCCAGTTTTTCCCTGCCCCACAGAGCGCCGCCAACCAACCGATTACCGTTTGGGTGAAGATCGGCTACACCAACCAACCGCAGCATGCGGTTCTCTATTACACGATAAGCTCCACGACCAATGGAATGCCCTATCCCGAGGGCAGCGCCGGCGTTGGCAAGGGTACAACACAGGTCGCGACGCTGGCCTTTGATAGCAACGGGCCCGCCGATGGCGCGGGCACCCCGGTGTGGTGGAAGACCACGTTGCCGGCGATGCCATCGGGCACGGTAATTCGATACAAGGTCGGTGTGTATCGCACGGATGCGGGCCCTTGGTTCCCCTTCAGCGCGTCAGATATCACGCTGAAGAAGCGGATGGAATCGATCTATCAGATCACGAATTTCAATGCGCAAACCGTCTTCTTCTATCCGCACGATGACTATGGTGTCACACAAACGGGGCTTGATCAGGGTTTCCACGTCCTGCGCACCAAGACATTCCTGCAGCGGACCGGGCGAGCGTCGATCTACAACCTCAACGTCCAGACATTCTACTACGACACGGCGACACCCCAGGGTGAAATCCTGTTCCCCGGCAGCAACGAAACGATCACCAGTTCCAACTACACGGTTGTTGTGCGCGGGGACCGCACGGTCACGGAAACCTGGTATCGTATTACCGACAGCAACGGCACCGGGGTGTGGGCGCAGGCGACCCAGATCTCACCGTCGACCCCGGGCCTCAATACGATCTATCCGCTGGAATGGCGATTCAACTATATCAATATCCCCATCAACGGCACCGCCTTGATTCAGGTTCGACTGCGAAAACTTACCTCGTCGACCGATATGAGCCTGACCAATGACATAACCGGTCACTTCACAACGCTTTCGCGCACCGTGCCCGTCAGTCAGGTCATCGACAGCGTGGGTGATGGGATCCCCGATTCATGGCGCGCCCAGTACTTCTCCAACCAACCAACGAACAACGTCAACGGCACAACCACCAACAACCAGTCGTGCGCCTCCTGTGACCCCGATGGGGACGGCTTCACCAATCTCCAGGAGTTCCTGGCGGGTACCGACCCGACGAATAGCACCTCGGCCCTACAGGTTATCGGCATTACGCGACAACCGAACGGTGATAACGTCATCATCTGGACCAGCGCACCAAGCAAGAACTATCAGGTCTATACCACGACGGATCCAGCCGGTGCCTACGCACCCTTGGGCAGCACTGTGCCATCGGCAGGCGCAACCACGAGCTACACGGACCCCGGAGTTACCGACACAACGAAATATTACAAGGTCAAGGTGGTCCCGTGATCGCTGGCAAGATTGAATCAATTTCGCATCTTGATGTTGGTAAGTGAATCTGGTAACGTAAACGAGTTAGGAGCAAAAGCGCAACAAGTGGACGATCTGCTGGAGCGTTATCCGAAGACGGTGACCCTGAAGGGCAACCTGCAGGCAACCCTGCGTCCGCTGGTGGCTGCGGATGAGAAAGTCTTCCACGAGTTCTTCTGCGCCGTTCCCGAGACCGAGCGGCTTCTTTTCAAGCACCGCGTCACGGAGCCCGAGGTCATTCGAGATTGGTGTCAGCGCATCGACTACGGCAAGATCCTGCCGCTGCTTGCCATCGCGGACGACAAAGTGGTTGCGGACGCCTCTCTCCATCAGCAGCTAGGCGGCTGGAAGCGTCACATCGGCCGGATCAGCGTCGTGGTCCATCCCGGCTATCGTGGTCGCGGCTTGGCACGGACGCTCGTGCAGGAGCTGATCGACCTCGCCAGTGATGCTGGCCTGGAGAAGCTGGAAGCCGAATTTCTAGGGGACCAACAGGCTGCGCGGCTGGCTTTCGCGGAGTTGGGATTTAGCGACCTGCTGGTTCTGCCCGATTACGTCAAGGATATGCAAGCCATCGCGCACGACTACGTGCTGATGGGGCGGCACATCATTACCGACGAAGAATACGCCGGCATGGGCTGATTCATCCGGGCTTACAGGGATACGCACACATGCAACGGGAAACTCGAATCACGCGCTTTGGTTGTTCAAGCGGTTTAGCAGGTCGGTCCGAAAGATTTATTGTCGTCTTGTTAGTCGCGCTGCTGGTCACCGCGTTTTCAGTGCCGACCGCCACGGCGTGGACCACGATGAATATTCCCGGCACCTGGGACAGCTTCAACGCCACGAATACAACTCCTCCGTTCCGCATGAACAAGGTCTCCCCGCCCGGCACGCCTGCGGGAGCGGATTGGTTCACCAATGTCATGTTCGTGGCGGCATCGGGCGGTGATGTTACCAGCGGCACATATCAGCTGAAGTTGGCCGCCGACGGTTCATTCGGAAGCAACTGGGGTGGATCGACTGTTACGATCGACGGAACGACCACGTTCAGTTGGATTTCTGGCAACAACGGGACTATTACGGTCCAAAACGGCTTCTACTATTCCTTCCGCACGCTGAATCCACCGAGCGGCAACACTGCCACGCTTGCTGTCATGAAAACCAGCAACCGACCCGTGACCGTAGCGCGTTCTGGTCAGTCCCCCGCGACCCCCTCGAGTGCTCAGAACGTAGCCGTCAACATCACCTTGGGCGCCGCGAAATCGACGGAAGAGCATATCTACGTGCGTTGGACCACAAACAACTTCACAACGTCAACAGTCACGGAAGCAGCCGGTTCCGGCACGAGTTATTCAGTCACGATCCCCGCCCTGCCGACGGCGTCGGTCGTGAAGTATTACGTGTTCAGTTCCACGGCAACAACGGGTGGCGCGCTGAACGCGGGCACAGCCGATGCCCTGACGCTGAATCTCGACGCCAATAACGGCAGTAATTTCACCTACACCGTGGCATCATTCGCCATTCTCTGGCCCGGGGTTGGCTATCCGAGCGATCCCGCGAGCAACATTCATCACTGGAAGGAAGAAGCGATCGTCGGCAACCAGTACATGACGGTCCAACTCGACCAGAACGGTTCGCTTTATGACATCTATTATCCCAGCGTTGGGAACCGGCACGGTGTCAGTACCGCCAACGAAGGCTACCGCGGACCGGAAGAGTTCCCGAGTTGCGGCGGCCTTGATCAGGAGGCCAACGGTCAGATGAACGTCATCGCCGGCATGGGCGGCATCGGAATCCCTGTGGCCGGCACGAACAACATCTACTGGCTGCAAAACGCAAACGGTTCCGACTATGTTAACATCGGCCAGCGCTACGAGACGGACAACAACGTCGTGTACACGACGAATCTTTTCACGGCTGGCGGTAAAAACATCCTTGTCGAACAGTACGACTTTTGTCCCACGACCAACGCGTTGCCTGTGATCACCGACGGCGTGCGCACGAATTACGGCGTTTACGTCAAACGCTTCCTCCTGACGAATCTCCAGGCGACGACGAACATCATCAACTTCTATTACGACGTCAATTTCAACATCAATGGTGGGAACACAAATGACTCGATGTACTGGGAGACCACCGTCAATGGGACAAATTACAATGCGATGGTTGCCTTCGACAACACCAGCCGCACCGTTCCTGTGCAAGGGAGTTCCTGCGATCCCAACGGGTACACAACCGAGTACTCACCGGCGTTCGCCTTCCCTTGGGACAAGAACAGCTCCATCTATTTCGGTACTGTGATGAAGCTCGTGACCAATTCTACGGTGGGAACTGGCATGCCCGCGGATGGAAGCTGGCGCGACTTCACAGCCACCGACAACCAAGAGGGCTGGATCGGCAAGGTCGTCACGCTTCCCCCGGGCCAGAAGGTCGAAGTGGACGTGATGATCGTCGGTTCCTGGGACGATTTCGCAGGTGCCACAGGCACTCACAACTTCTGGGGCCGGCCGATGATCGACTGGTTCTACACCAACAACATTTCCAACGTGCAAGCCTCAACCGAAGCGTACTGGTCCAACTGGCTTGGTTCCGGCGTTACTGTCAACCTGCCGGGCGCTCAGTACAATTCGCTGTTCAATCGATCGCTGCTCGTGTCGGCCCTGCACATCGACGCCAAGACGGGTGCGATCATCGCCGGCATCCACAACGGCGCGTACCCGTTCGTCTGGCCCCGTGATGGCGTGTATGCCGCCGTAACGTTGGATCGCACGGGCCACACTAATGAAGCGGCCGCCTTCTACAAGTGGTGCCGGGACGTCGCCTTCCGCGACGATGATTGCGTGGACGGCGGCAAGGGTGTCTTCTACCAAAAATACACAACCGATGGATACAAGGTGTGGACCTCCCCGCAATTGGACGAGACTGCCAGCGTCCCGTGGGGCCTGTATTATCATTACCTGGCGACCGGCGACGGCGGATTCCTCACGAATTACTGGAACCTCGCATACCAATGCGCCAATGCCAGCAGCGAAAACAGCTGCAGCAATGCGAACGTGTTCAGCGCCTTTGGGTTGATGAACGGTAACAATGTCTGGGAGGATTCCTTCGGCCTGTTCATCTATTCCAACGGCAGCATCGTCCGCGGTTTGAATGACGCCGCCAACATCGCAACCTACGTCGGCAGCAACAGTTGGGCGACCACATTCCACTCTCGCGCCACCGGCATCAAGACCGGTATCGACGCGCGGATTGATAATCGGGTTGAACCCGCCGACATCAGTCATCTCGGCTTGGTGGTTCCTTACGAGGTCTATGCGCCGAATGATCCGCGCATGACCAATGTGGTCGAGTGGGTCAACGGCCGCCAGGCCGTTGGTACGTGCGCCACGTGCACCGGCGGACCGTACACCGACAACCTCATCGAGAACGATACCGTGAACTATCCCGGCGTCGTTGGTTTGGCGGATCGCTACGCACACAACGTCAACGGCAACACCGATAATTACTGGAATACCGCTGCGGGTGCGTACCTGCACAGCCCGTGGTTCCTCGCATCCTCCTGGTACGGCGAATACTACACACGCTGGCAGGATTATGTCGGCGGGAAGACATTGGTAACGACGAACCTGGCCATGCTCGACAAGCTCATTGCGAAACTCGGCCCGGTCGGGTTGGGCTCCGAGCAGATTGCGCCGACGACCGGCCTCCAGAAATATCCAGGCTTCTGGCTCCAGACTGCCTGGCCCAATGTTTGGGAGTCACACTCGACGCTTGTCGACCAGATGATGATGTTTCTCGATTACAAGCCGCAAGCGACCAACCACGCCTGCTATTTCGCGCCGAAATTACCGAGCGGCTGGAGCACAATGACGTTCAACAACATGCTGCTGGAGAAACAACGGTTCGACATTACGATCACCGAGAACGCCTCGAACACACGAGCAGACATCAACAAACACACGGCGGGCACTTTAAACTACGACGCGTATCTGCGCATCCCCGCTGGCGGTCCGCCGGTCATGGTCGTCACCAACGGCGCCTACTATGTGCCGCCCGGGGCGGATTATGATACGTTCACGGGACGCGTCCACGTGCATGGCGCCTTTAATAACGCCGCCGGGGCCAATTCGATCGTCGTCACATATGGCACGAACAGTTATGCCGGCGATGGGATCCCTGATTACTGGTCGCTGCAATACGGATTCAATCCCTTGGACCCGAGCGTGGCAAATGCCGATTCCGACGGTGACGGCCTCTCGAACTCGCAGGAATTCATGGCCGGCACGGATCCCACGAATAGCGCTTCGATCATGCGAATCACCAGCATCACCCGCGTTGGCAACGTCAATACGATCACGTGGGACAGTGTCAATGGCAAGACCTACCACCTGCAGTCAACAGACACACTGACGGGAGCGTTCACCGACGTGGCCGGCCCCGACATCACCGCCAGCGGGCCGTCAACGTCCACGACGGACACAACCGCAGTGGTGGGACGATTCTATCGCGTGCATCTGGTGTCGCCGTAGCGAGGAATCTCCCGGTCGCGTCTACTGTTTCACCAGGATCGCCGCACTTTTCCCTGCCAAATCCAGGTGGAGCTTTCCGTCGCGCACAATGTACGCTGGGCCGGCGTTCGGTCCGAGCCGCAACGCCCTAACCGTGGCGCCCTTCTCAAAATTCGGAAAGCCCAGGCTCTGGGCCGAAGCCTGGTAGAAGTCAACCGGCGCGGCTGTCATCACGTCGATGACGCGGGTGCCAGTGGGAAAAGGGACGGTTAGATCGACCGACTGGTCCTTGTCGCTGTTATTCATGATCACAGCCACAACACTCCCATTGCAAGCGCGCGTGAAGCCATACAGATCATTCTTGTCATCCGTCAACAGTGTTTCGAAATCGCCGATGCGCAGCGCGGGGTAGGTATTGCGAATCGCAATCACGCGGCGGTAATGCTCAAACACATCCGGCATCACGACATCTTGCGGGTTATCGTACGGATCGAGATCGCTCCAGAGCATCGGTTTCCGGTCCGTCGGATCTCCCGCGCCGAACATACCCTCTTCATCCCCGTACCAGATCATCGGCGCGCCGAGGAATGTCATCTGAAACGTCGCCATGAGTTTCAGGATGTGATAGGCGGAGGCGCCCGGCTTCGACCCATTGTAGGTTGCGCCGTCTTGCGCGCGATTGCCCTGGTTATAATCGCGGTCCGGGTTGGCGATCATGCTCACGAGCCGATCGGTATCATGTGAGTCATAAAGGTTCTGCATGACGTAGTCGGCCTGCCGGGGATACGCCGCCAACAATTCCTTGAGTTGGCGGTCAAACTCACTGGCGGAAACTTTACGCCTCTGGTCGATGAAATAATGGATCGCGCGCATTGCGAACTGGTAGTTCATCACCGCGTCCCACTCATCGCCCTGCAAATACTTCGACGCCACACCCCAGATTTCGCCGGTGATGTACGCATTGGAATTGATACCTTTCACGTGCTTCCGCCAGTCGATCCAGAACGGGGCCGGGACATCCTGGGCGACGTCAAGCCGCCAGCCGTCCACGCCATCGTTCGGATCGCCGTCGCCATTTGGGTCCATCCAACGACGCGTGATGTTAAAGATGTATTGTTTCGCGGAGTCAGACGCGTAACCCTTTTGGGAATCCTTGTGAAAGACCGGCATCGCCCCGCCGTTGTCCCAGGAGTGGTACTTCACGGGTGGCCCCCAATCCGTCACCTCGAACCAATCCGCATACGGTGATTTCTTGCCGTTGGCGAGCACATCGCGCAGGGCGAAACTGTTTCGGCCCATGTGATTGAACACGCCATCGAGGATGACCTTTAGTCCTTGCGCGTGCGCGGCTTTGATGAATTGCAGGAACAACTTGTCCGCTGGCGTCCACTTCCATGTCTTGGGATCGAGCGTTTCGTGGGCGATGATCTCCTCGTTGTCACCTTTGAAGCCAAAATACTGCGAAATGTGGCGGTAATCCGTCGTGTCGTAGCCGTGGTTTGAACTCGACTCGAAGACGGGACAAAAGTACAACGCCGTCACACCCAACTCGCGAAAGTAGGGCAGCTCGCTCATCACTCCTTGAAAATCACCGCCAAAACGGCGCCCGTACCAATCATTCGAAAATGGAAGGCCCTCCCGTGGCCTTTCCCATGCCGCCAGTTTGTACCAATCCCAGCGCCATGGAAGCGTGTGCGGCGGATCATTTTCAGCCGTGCCATTACGAAACCGTTCGGGGAAAATCTGGTACCAGACCACATTCCGCGCCCAAGCCGGGGTCGGGAACCTGTCCGTTAGATCAGCGGTAAACCACTGCGCGCCCTTCCCCACGCCGTTGTCCCCAGCCCCGTACATCCTTGTCGTCGGACCATCCGTAAGCGTGAAGTAGTACGATGCCGTTCTGTTCGCGCCTTCGATGAGCACCGACGCACTCCAATAATCAAAACCGGATAGCGTCTCGCCACGCCGCATGGGCACATCCCGATCGCCCCGGTCACGCCAATGCAGCACCACGCGCTGGACGTCGTTATGCAAAGTCCGAAGCTTTACATCCGCCTGGTCACCTGAAACGACGTTGAAATAGCGGATTTGTCCCGGGTAGTGACGCACGGCGGCCAGGTTGATGTCGTTGGGCGCCGCGGCCCCGAAATCCTTGCCCTGCTCGCCGACAAATACGCCGGAATTGAAACCGTTGTGCCCGTCGTCCTCGCGCAACGAAAGATCGCTCTTCGGATCCTGCACCCAGGTAGTTCCGTTGATCACGAATTTATAATGGTACAATCCCTCATCGAGATTGAGTTCCTTGACGTAGGTGCCGTCACCGCGATCGGTCATTGGCATGGCCGAGGCGCTCCAGTCGTTGAACGATCCCGCGAGATTCACCGAATGGATTTCCATGTCCTTGCGCAGCGAGGCGTCGTCCCTGGGACGATAGGAGAATTCAAACTTCCTCTGACCCGGTTGTTCATTGGCAGCCAGAAGCCAGTGCGAATCCAAGACCATCACGATCGAGAACAGAACTGTCAGGTGAATTATTCGTAATGACTGCATGTCAGTTGCGCCCTCCGGTTCACACTACTAAACGCCGTTGAAGAAAGCCACCGAGCTAGGCCTCGACTCGCAGTATCGCCGCCTGACGAGCGGGGACAACCAACTCGTCGCCTTTCACGGCACTGCCCGTGAGAAGTTCGGCCGCTACGAGTCTTGTCGGCAATGCCACCGTGTGCTTCAACCCGCTACGGTTAAGCACGACGATACAGCGGTTGCCCTCCGCGCGACGCTCGTACGCGTACAATTCGCGCTCGTTATCCACCAGAAACGGCTCGAAGGTCCCGGTCCGCAAGGCGGGGTTCGCCTTCCGAATTGCGATCAGCTTCTGGTAATAGTCGAAGAGAGGGCGGTTTTGTAGATCGGGTTTGTGCCATGGGTAACAGCGGCGGCAGTCGGGATCCTTTCCACCTTCCATGCCGATCTCGTCACCGTAGTAAATACACGGCGCGCCTTCAAAGGTGAACTGCATCGCCGCCATCAGCTTCAACGCGGCCACGTCACCTTTCGCGGCGGTCATGGGCCGTGCCGTGTCATGACTGCCCAGCAGGTTGAGCATTACCGCCGTGGCCTGCTCCGGGTAATCGAGCATGATTTGACGCATGGTGTGGTCGAGCGCCTTCGTGTCGAGTGTTTTCTCGGCGAAGTAGCCGAGCAGGGCTTTCTGGAACCGGTAGTTCATGACCGCGTCGAACTGGTCACCCATCAGCCACGCCGTGGCATCGTCCCAAATCTCCCCGACGATATACGCCTCGGGGTTGGCTTCCTTCACCGCGTGGCGGAACTTGGGCCAGAACGTCTGAATTACCTCGTTCGGTACGTCGAGCCGCCAACCGTCGGTGTGCCCCTCGCGCAGCCAGAACTGGGCGACTTTGAGAAAGTACTCTTCCACTTCCGGATTCGAGTAATTGAGTTTCGGCAGCGTATGGTAACCCCACCAACATTCATACCACTCGAGCGCGTCCTTGTGGTGCGCGAAGCGGTCAGGGATCGGCCACTTCTTGACGAAGAACCAGTTCCAATAACGCGAGCGACGCCCATTCTTTTTCACGTCGACGAAGAAGGGGTGGAGATTGGAACAGTGGTTGAAGACTGCGTCGAGGATCACACGGATGCCGCGCGTGTGGCACGCATCGACAAGTTTGCGCAGCAGCCCCATGTCGCCAAAATGCTCGTCCACCGTGAAGTAGTCGATAATGTCGTACTTATGGCTACTGGCGCTCTGGAAGATTGGCGTGAGATAAAGCGCGGTGATGCCGAGGCCGCTGAGGTAGTCCAACTTGTCGAAAATGCCCTGCAGATCGCCTCCCATGAAGTTGCGGATCGTTGGCGGCGAGCCCCACGGCTCGGTGTTGAGCGGGTCATTCGATGGGTCGCCGTTGCAGAAACGCTCTGGAAAGATCTGGTAGAAAACCGCATCACGAACCCACGCGGGCGTCGCGAATGGCGCATGACCACGCGCTTCGTATCGGAACCACGTCTTCGGCCTGGCGGAGTTTGGCTCCAGACCCTGCGGTGTTAGCCACCGCGGCTGGCCACAGGCGTGTACATGAAAAACGTATTTACCCGACTTGAGCGCCGGCACGTTCGCGGAGAAGAATTCGGTTCCGTTGACACTCCCCAACCGTTTCAGTTCGTGCTTGCGCTCCTTGTTGCCGGTCCGCCAAACGAGGTGGGCATCCTGAATCATATCGCAAGTGCTTTGCAACTTGACGATGACCCGGCCATCACCCAGCGCGTTAATGAAGCGGCGCGACTGTGGCTCATGCCGCATGCAGGCGTTGGCGGGTTCGTGTGTGGACATGCTCGGTTCGTTAGAGGCGGTGATTACGCTTTGACTGCATGGATATGTTAGAAGGCAAGTCCCGCAACCTCAAGGGCCAACGGTCTTCACCGAGTTCTTCCCGCCGAAACCATCATCGGCCCCATCGGGACTCAACGGATCAGCCTTCCAAGTCCCATCGACCACGAACTTGTACGGGTATTTGCCCGGCTTGAGCGGGATGGTGGCTGTCCAGAAGCCCTGCGGGTCCTTCTGCATCGGGTTTGCCGTGGCGCTCCACTGGTTGAACTCGCCGGCGATGGAGACGCTCCTGGCATTGGCATCGGTGTAAGAGAACGTGGTCGGCGTGTCGCGGGGAGCGCCCGGATCGGGTGTTGCCACCGCCGGCAGGACACCGCCCACGGAAACGGCGGAATCCTCGATGTCATTGACTACTTTATGCGTGGAAGAAACGGGATCAAGGATCCACTCCCCGTCGACGATAAGCTTGTACCCGTAGTAGCCGGGCTTGAGATGAAGCGTCCGTGACCAAACGCCGGAACCATCCCTCGCCATGGGAAGTTCGCTCCAGTTGCTAAATTCACCCGCAACGCCGACCGTCCTGGCACCGGGGCCGGTATACTTGAACGTCAGGTCGGTTGCGTCGTCGCTCGAAAGGGTCGAAACGGCGCCGCGAGCGTTGATGACAAGAGAAGCACTAAGAAACAGCGCAAGGCGGCGCTTCACACACATGGTAATCGTCCCGGTTCAGTTCACACAGTCTTGACAGCAGGCGCTTCCTTCAGCCGCGCTCCGCAGGACTCACGGATTGTCAGATAAATCGGAATTACTTCCTGTACGCGATTGACCTTCCCATGAATCAACTCGACCATGCGTTCACAGGCAAGCTTGCCGATTTCGTAGAGCGGCTGGTGAATGGTGGTCAGGCCCGGAATCGCAAAACTTGCCTGCGGGATGTCATCAAAACCGACCACGGCGACGTCCTGCGGCACCCGTAACCCGAGTTCATTCATTTTCTTCATCGCGCCCAACGCCATCTTGTCGTTCAACGCAAAAATCGCGGTGACGTCGGAGTTCTGGCGCAGCAATTCCTCGGCGGCTTTCATCCCGCCTTCCTCCGTCAACCAACCGTCCACGATCAGTTTCGGATCGTAGGCAATCCCGCTCTCGTCGAGAACTTCCTTGAACGATTCGAGGATGTCCTGGCTCGTTTGGATTTCGGCAACACCCCCGGAGATAAACCCGATGCGCCGATGTCCCAACCGCACCAGATGCTTCGCCGCCTGCCATCCGCCGTAGCGGTAATTCGACACGACGTAATTGAGATCAAATTCCTTGCTATAGTTGTTCACCAGCATGAACGGGCGCGTGCCGTCCGCGAGCTCGGCAATGAAGCGGTGTCGGGAATTTGCCCCGATGAACATGATACCATCGATGAACTTCTGGTCGTAGAGCTGCAGATAGTCCTTGCTCTCAATAAACTCGTTGCGGGCGACTTCCAGCAGAATCTTGTAACCGAGTCGGCTCGCGCGATCGTAGATGCCGCTGACAATCTCGCCGAAATACACGTCGGCGAACGCGTGGCGGAGTTGGGGCACCAGAACCGCCAGTGTCCGTGTATGCCGCCAGGCAAGTGCACGGGCCATGCGGTTTGGTTGATACCCAAGTCGCTCGATGGTTTTGAGAACACGCTCGCGTGTGGACTGGCTGATTCGTGGGTTATCATTCAATACAAGCGAAACTGTGGAGAGGGACACGCCGCTCTGCTCGGCAATATCCTTAATCGTGTATCGCTTCTTGGACTCGCTCATTCGAGTTGCCTTTCGTCTTGGCCAGAGTACCTGAAACCATCAATGCCTCGGGTCTGCAATCGTTTGCCAAACCTCGCCTGAGGCGCAGCTTCGTGTACGACCCCATTATCTTAGAAGCAAGCCCAAATACAGTCAATCTCATTGTTAAAGCGCTTTCATAAAGGGCTTTCGTGGCGCGGTGCAAAAACCTTCCTTCCCGCCAAAACCACCCCGCAGGGTTGCAGCGCTGCTCCTTTTTGTGTACAAAACGCCGTGCGTCCCGGCTTCTACCTCCTCTATTACGGTGTCGGTAAGTTTCTTTTCTCAATCATCTTTCGCCTTATCTTCCGCACCCGCATCATCGGTCGAGAACGGATTCCCCGGGACGGTGGTCTCCTTGTTGTCTGCAACCACATCAGTTTCCTGGATCCACCGCTCCTAGGTGCGGTGATGCCCCGCCCGGTCGAGTTCATGACAATGGTTGAACTGTTTCGCAAGCCGTGGTTGGCGGGATTGCTGCGCACCGTTGGCTGTTTCCCCGTCGATCGATCCCGCATCGACCATAGCGCGGCACGCGAAGCGATCCGTCGTCTTCGCGCGGCCCGCTGTGTGGTTATATTTCCGGAAGGCGGGATTCGCCTCAGCGAGCAGTCGGTGCTCGGTGGCGAACCCATTTTCAAGCCGGGCGCGGGCTCGATTGCGCTGCTTGGTGGCGCCGCGATTCTGCCTGTCGTGGTGCGGGACACGCGCAAGCCATATGTCGGTCGCAACTGGCTGCGCCGTGAAACCATCGGCATTACGTTTGGCCGCCCGTTCAGCCTCTGGAATCCCGAGGGTCTCGGCACCGAGGAACGCCGTCGTCGCAGTCGCGAGGTCCTGCGCGAGGAACTCTTGAAAACCGTTGAACTGAACTGACGTTCTGTTAGAGTCGATATCGTGTTGTGCAAAACCCTCATAGCTTTCACATTTTTCATCACCACCTTGCTGGCCTCCGCACAGACTACACGAACCGTGCGCCTCAACACTCCTGACGATGTCGGGATTATCGGCACATTCTATCCAACCGACCAACCCCACGCGCCGGCGGTGCTCCTGCTGCACTCCATCCTCCGGGACCGTAGTGTCTGGAATGATTTTGCCACTCTCCTGCAGCATAACGGCATTGCGGCGTTGACGATCGACCTCCGGGGCCACGGCGAGAGCACGCGCAAGCTCACCGCCGAGGGCCCGATCAAGATCGATGTGCGCAATCTGATGTCCCGTGATTATCAGGACATGTTGCTCGACGTCGAAGCGGCCATCGATTGGCTGCAGACCCAGCCCGAAATCGACAAGAAGCGTATCGCATTGATTGGTGAAAGCTTCGGGGCGAACATCGCCCTCCGCTACGCTGCCATCAACGAAGATCTTTCCGCGGTCGCACTTTTCAGCCCGGGCCTCAACTACCGCGGGGTGCGAACGGACGACGTGATCCGTCAACTCGGGCAGGCTCCGTTTCATATCTTCGTTTCACAGAACGATGCCTTTGCTTTCGAGTCGTCAAAGCGGCTCGTCGAAATTCGCCAGGAATCCGGTATTGACGCCGCCACGAACCAACTCACCGTCTGCACCGGTAGCCTGCACGGAACGGAAATGCTCAAGGGTGTTCGAAACCTTCCCCAAATCGTGCTTTCCTGGTTGAAGGATGCCTTGCCCGAAATCCCAGCCGCACCTTCCAACGCGCCGCGTCCCGCTCCCCTTCGTGACCCAACCGCGCCTGTGAAATGATCCCACTCCGAGACGATCGGCCCTCCCGCACGTTTGCCTTTGTCACGGTCGCGCTCATCGCCCTCAACACCCTCGTGTTTTTGCATGAGCTCTCACTCGCCACTCCGGAACGCACGCAGGCGTTCTTTGCCAACTTTGCGCTGACTCCCGCGAACCTCACTCAAGCGCCCTCACCCAACTCTTATCGAACCATCTTCACATCGATGTTTCTGCACGGGGGATGGATGCACATCATCGGCAACATGCTTTACCTCTGGATTTTCGGGAAGAACGTCGAAGACTCTATCGGCCACTTCAAATTCATTCTCTTTTATCTGCTCTGCGGCATCGCCGCGGCGGCCGCCCAAGTGGCGATCTCGCCCGACTCGACTGTTCCAATGATTGGCGCTAGCGGCGCCATCTCCGGGGTGCTCGGCGCCTACCTGTTGCTCTTCCCGCGTGCCCGCGTGCTTATCTTGTTCCCGATTTGGATCTTCTGGCGGTTGTTCTACGTGCCGGCCTTCCTGATGCTCATCCTCTGGTTCGGGATGCAACTACTTAGCGGCCTCGCTGTCCTCAGCATGGATGTCGGCGGCGGGGTCGCCTTTTGGGCGCACGTCGGGGGGTTCGTCGCGGGAATGCTGCTGATTCCAATCTTCAAGAAGCGCAGCGTCAGGCTGTTTCAGTAACAATCGCCGGCCCTGCGGGGACTGCGGGCGTCGCCAGGATGCTCTTCCACTTTCGAACCGCGTCCACCACAATCACCGCGGTCAGCACCAACATGATTGACGCGAGCCAGCACATGATCTGCAGTGAAACTTGCTCCGACGGCGGCGCCAACGGAATCTTCCGCCACCAACCGAGCACGCTCTGCACGCCCGCAGTCAATACGGTGATAACCACAAACACAAACGGGATCCCGGTGCACAGCGCGTAGCTGCGTTTCGGCGCGTGGTTCAACAGATACGTTGTCCCCACGGCCAGCGCGATCGCGGCCAGCAACTGGTTCGAGATGCCGAGCATTCGCCAGAGCGTGTTGATGTTGCCCGTGTACAACAAATACCCCCACGCGCAGCAAGTGAGGAAACTCATCAAAATATTCATGGCCCATGGCGGTTTGCCGTTGGCCTTCGCGCGCTGCGAAAACTCCGCCACGCTTTCCTGGAAAACGAATCGCGCCACGCGCGTGCCGGTTTCGAGCAGCGTGAGGATGAACAGCGCCTCGAACATAATCACGAAATGGTACCAGTAGCCCGTTAGCCCTTTGAGTAACCGGGAGAATACATTCGCCATGCCGACCGCCAATGTGACTGCCCCGCCCACGCGTCCGACCAACTTTTCTCCCGTCTCCCGCTCCAACTCGGGCAATCCCTTCGGATTCAAATCCCAGCCGTGTTCCGTCTGCGTCTTGACCATCTGCACATAGGCCGATCTCTGCGCAGGCGTGTCCTGGGCCACGTTAATCGCGAAATAATCGGCGGGCTGAAGCGTACACGCCGCCACCAGCGCGGTCACTGCCACGAAACCTTCCAGGACCATCGCCCCGTAACCGATCACGCGAATGTCGGACTCTCGGTACAGCATTTTCGGCGTCGTGCCCGACGCAATCAACGCGTGAAACCCCGAGAGAGCGCCGCACATGACCACGATGCAGACGAAAGGCCAGACCGCCCCCGAAACCACCGGCCCGCCGCTGAGGAACGGCGTCGTCGCCGGCATCTTGAGCGTCGGGTGTGCGAGGAAGATGCCCACCGCCAGCACCATCATCACGCCGATCTTCATGTAGGAACTCAGGTAGTCGCGCGGACACATCAGCACCCAGACGGGCAATGTCGACGCGATAAATGCATAAATCGGCAACATCAGCGAGAGCGTCGGCTTGTCAAATAGTAGCCAGTGGGCGAACCCCGAATCCGCAAACGGCTTCCCAAAGATCACCCCCAGCATGACAAGCGTCACCCCGATTACCGATGCCTCGGCAATCTTGCCGGGGCGCAGCTTGTACATCCAAAAGCCCGTGATGAGCGCCGCCGGGATCGTCACCACGATGGTGAACATGCCCCAGGCGCTCTCGCTCAAGGCGTTGACAACCACGATGCCGATGCTGGCCAGGATCGTGATGATAATGAACAGCGTGGCGATGGAGGTGGTAATACCGGAAAATGGGCCAATGTTCTCCCGGGCGATTTTCGGAAGCGACAACCCATCCTGTCGCACCGACGCCAGGAGAATCACGAAATCATGCACGCCACCCGCCAAGCACGCGCCAATGACAATCCAGATGAATCCCGGTGCGTATCCCCATTGGGCCGCCAACACCGGCCCGACAAGCGGACCCGGGCCCGCGATGGCCGCGAAGTGATGGCCGAAGAGGACGAGACGACTGGTCGGATGATAGTCAACCCCGTCCTTCAGGCGATGCGCCGGCGTGAGCCGGGCGTCGTTGAGCATCGCGACCTTAGCCGCCAAAAATGCACCGTAATAACGATATGCGACGGCAAACGCAGCCAACGACCCGATGATCAACCACAGTGAATTCATTTCCCAACCACCGCTTCCGTCACGACGGCGGTCGCGAGACGCGCATTGTTCGCCACGCTTCTGCGCCACGTTGCGAATCCAACCAGAGCCAGTTCGACGGCTACATAGCTAACGACATACGCAAATCCGCCAACGCCGAACCCATAGCTGTGCAGCCCCTTGCCAAGGACGAAATTCACGCCATACCAAGCCATGAGCACCGACATGAAACACACGACGCTCGCTACCGACAACGCATAATTACTCAACCAGCCCGCCAGTCGCCCATGCAACGGAATTAAATAGCTCACCAACGCGATCAGCGCCCAGGTCTCTTTCGGGTCCCAACCCCAGAAGCGCCCCCATGCGTAATGCGCCCAGACGCCCCCAAGGATCGTGCCCGCCGCCAGCAGCAGCACGCCGATCTGCATCGCGCGATACACCAGATTTTCCAGCTTCGCAATCGTCTGCCGGGCCAACGGCGCAAACACGTAATAAGCCAATGCGATGTGTCCCACGCCCATTGCCACCATAAATGCCGCATAGCCCAGGGTGATCGTCGGCACATGGACCCAGATCAGCCAATTGTTTCGCAACACGGGCACCAGCGGCCCCAGGCTGGGATCCAATACCGCGGGAAACTGATCGGCCAACAACAACAACAGAATCGATAACGGCACGGCTCCCAGGATGTAATAACGCTGTCGATAGACCGCCTCGAGAATCATCGCGAAAAACGCCGCGCCAAAACTCACCCACACAACCGACTCGTACATATTGGTCACGGGCGCGCGCCCGGAAATCATGACGCGCAGGTAGAAAGCATAACCATGCACTACCACGCCGGCGACAAATGCCGCGAACCCGATCCAGTAAGGTCCCGGGCTTCGCACGCGCCAGGTCGTGAGAATAATCACAAACGCAATCAAGTAGAACAGCATCGCCTTGCGGAAGGGATGGAAAGAATTGTAATGCACCTCGCGCTGGAGGCTGGTGAAGTCCGGGTAAACCGTCGGGCTCAACGAGACCAGAAACGAACGCAGTTGTCCCGAGGTCGCGGCAAAGGCGCCGGGGTCGCGCTGAACATAGGCGGCGGCGAGCGATTTGAACACGCTCTGAAGTTTGGCTTCCCTGTCTGCGTCATAATACTTGGCCACTTGTGTCACGGGCACCCAGGCGCCTTTCACCACGCTTGGATGTGGCACGACCGCTAGCGACTCGGGACCGACCGCATCGCTCAATGTCCGCAACCGCGCCTCCACCACCGAGGCCTCGCGCTCGTCGTGCGTGAGGTCGGCCTTCTGCTTGCCGCTCTCTTTCTGCTCGATGCGGCTAACGAGTTCTTGGAATTTCGGCGTCGCCAGTTGGCTATAAGTGAAATATTTTTGCTCCACGGGCAGGCCGAGTTGTTCTTTCAGCGGCGCGTAATTGACGAGAATCACTGGCGCCTTGCTCCAATCGCGTGTTTGCAGCCACATCGACAGCAAGACATCCATCGGCTCCATGGTGCGGCCGCTCTCAGGATCCGTGAATGACTTTTTTCCCGTGATCTTCTCGACCGTCTCCAGCGCAACCGTATCGAGCGGCTTCTTGCGACCATCCTTCTGCACGGCAAGGAATCGTAGCGCGGTGAAATCCAGGTCGTCGGCGAACGCGGCCGTTGCCAGCGCAAACATCACCAGAATTGTCGTCAGCTTCCTCACGCTGTCACCATCTCGGCCTTCTTTCGCGTTTTGCCCTTCATCTCGGCGCCTTTGTCCTTTTCCTTTTTTTGCAGCCAACCACGTCCCCAGAACATCAGGGCGATGCCGCTGACGATCAATACGGCGCCCGCCCACGTAAGATACGTGACATATGCCGGGTCCTTCTTCACCTGCAACGCCGTGTATTTCAAGTCGTTCGGGTTCCAGGAGGCCTGCGAGAACTTGAAGCCGTTGAACCACGCAGGATGATTCATCGAAATCGATGCGTGTTGCGTCAGCCCGCGCACATCGTCGTGAAAAATGACTTTGCTGGTCCAACCGGCGACGTTCATGGTGCCTTCATCGCGCTCCACTTCGAAATCCTCCAGCTCGACCGTGAACGGCAAAGGCATCGAGTCCCAGCCGAACATTACATGAACGGTTTTCCCGGCAACATCCAACGCTATGGGCTCACCAAAACGAACCCACCCCGATTGTTCCTGTGTGCCGACATGCGCCGTCACTTTCAAGGCCGGAGAACTCGCATCCGGATCTTCCACGGCGACCGGCTCAACACGCTCAGATACGGCTGCTTTCGCGATATACTTGACCGGTGTAAACTGAAAATCCATCCACCCCGTTGCCACCGGTTCGCCGACTTTCATCTCGCCGGTCTTGAAGCCGGACTTGGCAGCAACGGCGTAGTGGAGCGTGCCGTCAGGCGCAAGGATTACGGTCATCACGCCACTGCGCTTAGGCGACGCCTTCCCGGCTGTCAATTGCACCTGCGCGCCGAGGGCCGTGCCGTGCGTCGTCCGGATGATGGGTTCCATCTGTGGCGACGCGAAGACAAACTGCCGCTCTTCATTCTCGCCGCGGCTGAGGACCACAACGGCTGCAGGATTGTTCGGCTCTTCGGAAGCGGTCGTGGGCTTGTGGTTTTCGTCCAACTGAAAGTCGGGCCAATAGCCTCCGAGATGAGCACTCACGCCGGAGTCTCCAAGGTTAATATGCTTGTCAACATTCCCCGCGAGCATTACCGGGAATGTCTTTCCATCGATGGTAATTCGTAACTCCGGTTCCGCTTTTTTTTCGGGTTCGGGCGCTGCCGTCAGCCGTTGGAGTTCCGCGTCATCGTGAGCCACGACGAAATCGATCTGCGCGGGGCCAATGCTGGCCCGGCTGCGTTCCGGCGAGGAGGCGAGCAGCCAATCTGTCACATCCTGCTTGACCAGCTCGCTGTTCAGACGAAATTGCAGCGCGGGATTTGGTTCGTTGCCACCATCTTCAACCAATTCCAAAACTCGCGAGTTTACCAGGGACGCATCTAGTGTTAGCCGCAGGTCTTTCGAGGGCTGAATGATGTTCGGTTTGATTACGCCACTCGGCTTGATGCGCAACGGTACCTTCGTTCGCGCGCCGGTCTCGGGCACGATGACGGTCAATGCTTCGTCCTCCACCCGGACCACGTTCGCGGGCGGTTGGCCTTCGTGCAGTTCCAACATGCCTTCCGTGCCGTAATGAAAAGCCGCGCTGCAACCACCGAGCAGGATGATAAGGCCCGCGTGGGTAATGACGAACCCGACGTGCTTGCGCTTCCACGGCCAGCGCGTAAGCGCAGCCGCACCGATGTTGACAGCCAGCAACGCCAGCAACCCGTTAAACCACCAACTTCGATAAACGACTTGCGCCGCCACGCGCGAGCTTTCACGCGATTCGAGGAACGTCCCGATGGCCATTCCAACCGCCAGGAAAGACAGCACGACCACCGCCAGCTTTAGCGAGCCGAAAAATTTCAAGAGACGATTTTGCATTACAGCTTTGGAAGGCATTTTACCACTGCACCTCAACCTTCCACAAGCCCGCGCGCAAGTCAACGCCCGCCGCTCTTGCCAAGCGCAAGCAAATCAGGTACTCCAGAACGGCCATGGTAAATCGCACTTTTGGAAAAACTGGGTGGCGAGTCAGTCAGGTGGGGTTGGGCTGCTGGCAGTTTGGCGGGGCAATCATGCTCGACGGCAAGCCCGATGGTTGGTCAGGCATCTCCGATGAAGAATCGGCTGCCACAATCAAACGCGCGGTCGAACTCGGCATCAATTTCTTTGACACTGCTGACATGTACGGTTGGGGTCACAGTGAAGAAGTCCTTGGTCAGACACTCAAAGAGATCGGCCATCGCGATCGTTACCACATCGCCACGAAGGTTGGTTTCTGGCACGACGATCAGGATCGGCGTATCCGCAACGAATCAAAGGAGTTGATCCTGCGCGCCTGCGACGCGAGCCTGCGCCGACTGCAAACGGACCACATCGATCTCTACCAATGTCACCTGTGGCGCACGGAGCGCTGGACGGAGTTTCTCGACGCATTCGAGACCTTGCAGAAGCAGGGCAAGATCCGTTTCTACGGCGTCTCGACCAACGACTTCGACATGATCCGGCGTTTTGATGAACGAAAGCACCTTGCGTCGGTGCAGTCGAATTACAATCTGCTCGACCGGCATGTCGAACAGGACATCCTTCCCTATTGCCGCGAGCGCGGCATCGCGTTTATCGCGCGCGGGCCGCTGGCCATGGGGAAATTATCGGGGCGATTCACCAAGAACCAGGAGTTCGACACCAATGACATCCGCAACAAGTGGCTCGAAGATGGGAATCGCCAGAATTTCGAGCGCGATATCGACATCGTGGAGCGTTTGAAGCCCATCGGTGACAAATATGGCTTCACCATGCCGGAATTGGCTGTGAAGTTCGTACTAACGCACGTCGGAGTCTCGACTACGATCCCCGGTACAAAGAACCGCAGCCAACTCGAGCGCAATGTCACCGCGAGCATCCTGCCACCTCTCTCGGGCGATGAACTAACGATGATCCACCAGACACTGGCGCAACCCCCTGACTAAATTATCATGATTCAAATGGGCAAAATTTTTATCGGGCTTGTTCTGTGGAACATCGTCCTGTTCGGCGTGACCATCTGGCTGGGCGTCACACATCGCACCGCGCATTGGCAACACGAGGCGCTGGGTGTGCTTACGGCGATTTATACACTCCTGACTCATTGCATCGTGATGATGCATTTCATGGGCTCTGGGAAAGGCATCAAGGAGGCAGTCGAGACTTACGATTTGCCGGATGATCCCAAAACCGGCTACGTCCGCCGCACCAAGAAATTCAAAGGCCGCACGTCTGGACTGGCCACGCTCTCCTGCCTGCTAATCATCGCCGCCGCCTGGCTGGGTGGGGCAAAGGATGTCGGGATGCTCAAGGGAATGACGCATGCGTGGTTTTCGTACTTCGTGGTCATCTTTAACCTGTACTCCTTCTGGGTGGAATACAAAGTCATCGACGAGAACACTGCGATGATCCGCGAGATCGACGCGAAGATCGCGGCTAAAACTTGATCAACCTTTCGACGGCAGTTTCTGGAATCTCTGCCATACCTTCCGGGCCACGCGTTGCGCTTCGGCCCGAATCTTCTCTTCATCCACGCCGATGACACGGCGATTCTTCACGACCCAGCGTCCATTCACCATCACATCGGTCACAAATTGCGACGACATGCCGAAGATCAGATGACCGTAGAGATTCTGCGGTGTGACCGGAGTGGGCGTCGGATAATCCAGCACGACCAGATCCGCAGCGTAACCCACATCCAGCGCCCCGAGCCGCGTATCAAGGTGCACCGATGCCAAACTTTGCGCACCGGTGAGAAATCCAACGACGTCGCCAATGCCAAGCCCGTTCCGCCCATCGCGCGCCTTGAACCACGCGAACTTCACTTCCTCAAACATGTCCGCGCCAATGCCATCGGTGCCGAGCGCCACGCGTTTGCCCATCTGCTGCACGGGCGCGTAGCCGACCGCGTTATTCATGTTCGAGCGCGGATTGTGCGCGAACCAACAACCCGTATTCTTCGCCACATCGAGCGACAGCTTGTCCAAATGCGTGCCGTGCCCGAGAATTGTTTTTGACCCCAGTACGCCGGCTTCAGCCAGGCGGTCAATCAACGGCATTCCATACTTTTTCGTGCAGTCCGCCTGATCACAGGGATCTTCCGCCACATGAATGTGAACGCCCGATTTCAAGCCCTCGGCCAATTCCGCGCAGGCCCACAGCGATTCGTTGGAAAGCGTGAACGAGGCGTGCGCCCCGATCAGTCCGCCGAACATCGGCCCGCGGTTCTTGGTGACCCAGGCCTCGTTTTCCTCCAAGCCCAGCTTCGCCCCGTGCATTCCGTTGCGGTCGGTCACTTCGTAGCACAACACACCGCGCAAACCGACTTTCTCAAACGCTTCCCCCATGATGCCGAGTGAGCCACGAATGAAGTTCGGTGAGGCGTGATGATCGATCAGCGTCGTTGTCCCGCAACGCGCAGCGTCAAGCGCGCCGACGAGCGCGCTGTAATAGACCGCCTCGTCGTCGAGCGCACGGTCCAATGTCCACCACACATACTTGAGGATTTCGTAGAAGTTGCGCGGCGTCTTCTTTGGAGCGGGCATTCCACGCGCGAGCGCGGAATAAAGATGCGTGTGTCCGCAAACCATCCCCGGCATCACGAACCTGCCCGAGAGATCCAGCGTCTTCTCGCCCGCCTCGGTTTTGAGCTTCTTCCCCTTGGCGGCGATGAGACCGCGCTCAATGCGCAAATCAGCGCGCTCGACCGCGGAACCTGCAAACGAAAGTAGCGTGGCGTTCTTAATCAGCATGGCTTCGCCAAGCGGTTAACATGAATCTCCCACCCCCGTCAATCCCGCGCTTGCCTGGGACGCTGACAACCATTTTCGCTTTGCTGGCTCACAATGGATAAGGGTAAGATTGGGAGAGATGAACATCCCCATGCCTTTCAAGTCGACGCATCCCCAGGAGACGTTCGACCGGCTGGCGCGACGGGCGTTGTTTGGGTTCATCATGACGTTCATCACTTCACGAATCTGCGTGTTCCTGATCATGTCGGACCGGATGCCCAACTTCTATTTTTTTCTGCAGGGCACACATGTCCATCACCTCAACTATGGCATCTTCCTGCTCTCCGCTGTTTGTGGTTACTCCGTCTTTGCGCGGCCTGATGGACGTAAGTGTGAACTCGCCGCATTGCTCTACGGTATAGCCATGGGTCTGACATTCGATGAGTTCGGGATGTGGCTGCATCTGGGCGGCAGCTATTGGCAACGGGCGAGCGTTGACGCCGTCATTGTCGTGGCGGCAGTGATCGGCCTCATTGCCTACACGCCATCACTTGAACGCCTTGAAAAGCAACACTTCCAGGCATTTATCGCCGTCCTCGTCGCAATCGTTGGGTTCGTATCCGTCATCTTCTCGACCGGCACCTACATTGGCAACCTCGTCGGACCAACGCTTCTTGAGCTGGAACGCAAATCGTCGCCCTAGTCAATTGGCAGGCAAGAGCTCTTCGTAGATTTCACGAGTTTTGCCAGTGGCGTGGCGGTAAGCCCCTAGAAATTCAGCGACGGTGGCAAACCCGAGGCGCCTGGCGAGGTGTTGTTGTTCACGATCGTCGACGGGGATCCTGGAGACGCTGGTGTTCTCGACACGGCGCAGGACGGATTCGATGCGGCGGAGAAAGAAGTAATTCGTCCGCAGCAACGCGCTGGCGTCTTCTTCAATGAGGCCGAGCGCGGTGAGTCGGTTCAGCACCGCCAGCGTGTGGGCGGTGCGCAATTGCGGGTAGGTATGACCGTGCCGCAACTGCAACGCCTGAACCAGGAATTCCACGTCTACCAATCCGCCCGGGCCGGTCTTGAATTCCAGATCGACGCGCTGCTGGTCGCCGCGTTCGGTCTCGATGCGGTGGCGCATCTGCCGGACTTGTTCCAATTCCTCCGTAGTCGCCGCGCGGCCGTAGACAATCTCGTGCACCATCTGCATGAAGTCCTGGCCGAGTTTGGCGTCGCCCGCAACGAAGCGCGCCTTGATGAGCGCTTGCCGCTCCCAAAGCTGCGCGCGCTTGATGTAGTAATCGCGATGCGCATCCAAGGAACTCGCCAGCGTCCCTTTCACGCCGTCGGGCCGCAGCCGCGGGTCCACCGGAAACAGCGCGCCGGCACTGGTCTGCCGTCCCATGAAATCAATCACGCTCGACGCCAGTTTGATTGCCCGGGCCTGGTCGTTCGGGCCGGTTCCACCGACGAAGAGCACGTCGAGGTCTGCGCCGTAACCGAGTTCCCGGCCGCCGAACTTGCCCATGCCGATCACGACGAACGAAAGCCTTTTTAGTCCAAGTTCCTTCTGTGCGTGCGCCACGGCGAAACGCAGGCATGCCTCCGCCAGCGCCGTCATCTGCGTGTGGGTCTGCTCGATGTCCACCAAGCCCATCACGTCCTCAATCCCGATGCGCACCATTTCCGACTGCTTCCAACGTCGCGCCACAGCCATCGGTTCCGAATCCTCTTCCTGCGCCGCGCATAATTCCTTATACATGCGGTCCAGGCCCTTTGGATCGCTCAGTGCGCCGCCGCTGATCTCGTCGAGTAACTCCGGCTGGCGCGCGAGCGCCTCGCTCAAATAGCGGCTCGCATCGCCCAGGCGCATCAGCATTTCGACGAGCTTCGGGTGGCTCGCGAAAATCTCATAAAGTAAACCACGCGAGCCGTAGGCGCTCACGAATCTGTCGAACCGCGCCAGGGCCGCGTCGGGATCCGCCACCAGCCTCGAGCAGCCCAGCAGCGCGGGGAACAAACTGACAAACAGGTCCTTCGTCCGTTGAGACACGTGCCCGAATCCGGGTCCGTCCCAGAGATTCTCGACCACCTTCAGCGCCGCCGACACATCCGCAAACCCCGCGTCCGCCAACGCCCCGGGTAATTTATCCGGCGCCAGCAACGTCTCCGCCGTCTTCGTGGCGCCGCTGACCCCGGCGTCGGCGAGTACCGACTCGTAAATCTTGCGCACCGCCGTGGTATGGGCCCCTTGCGCTGCGTAAAACTTCTTCACCGTGTTGAACCCCAGGCTGCGCGCCAGCCGATAAAGCGCGTGCTCTTCGTCGGGAATCGTGTGCGTTTGCAGTTCCATCTCCATCTGCAAGCGGTGTTCGACGTTGCGCAGAAACCGGTAGGCATCCGCCAAGGCCGTCGCCTCCGCCTCGGAGAGCGTCTTCGTTTTCACCAGCGTCAGGAGGGTTCGCAACGTATTCCGGTCGCGCAACTGCACCAGCCGAGCCCCGCGCAGGATTTGAAACGCTTGCACGATGAATTCAATCTCGCGGATGCCGCCGATCCCGAGTTTGACGTGTCGGCTGAGGTGCCCTTCGCGCACGACTTCCTCTTCGATGCGCTTCTTCAGGGCGGCCATCTGCTGGATCACGTTTTCCCCCGCATGCCGCGCGTACACAAACGGCTGCACCATCTCGATAAACTCCCCGCCGACCTTCTCATCGCCAGCCACGGGCCGCCCTTTGATCAATGCCATGCGCTCCCATGTCTCGCCGAACTCCGCGTAGTAATTTTCGCAACTGTCAAGCGACCGCACGAGCGGGCCGGATTTGCCCTCGGGTCGCAGCCGCAGATCGATGCGGAAGATGTTTCCCTCGGCGCTCGATGCGGCGACGGCACGGATAATCTCCTCGGCGAGTTTGGTGAAGAACTGGTGGTTGGTAAGCGTCGGCGTGAGGGCCCCTTCTTCGCCATAGACGAAGATTACGTCCACATCGCTGGAATAATTGAGTTCCTGGCCGCCGAGTTTTCCCATGCCGACGATAGAGAAGCGTCCGGTAGCCGTCACCGTGCTTTCTTTTAGTTTGTATTGCGCGCGCAACGAGCCCAGCGCGATCTCAAACACCGACTGCAAACACACGTCGGCCAGGTTCGACAATTCCAGCGTGGTCTCCTCCACCGTGGCGCTCCCGACCAGGTCGCGCGCGCCGATGCGCAGCGTTTCGCGGCGACGGAAGCGACGGATTGCGTCGTACTTCTGCGCGGGAACCCGGATTGGCAACAGGAGGCGCTTCAATTCGGCCGCGAGCCAGGCTTTCTCGCGCGGTCTCTCGAGTGTCTGCGACGCAATGAGGAAGTGGAAGTGCTCGGCGTTGCGCGTCAGCGTATCGGCGAGGGCCTGCGAGTGCGCGAAAATCTTTACCAGCAACTCGAGCCGGTCCGGTGATTCATGCAGGTAGTGGTAGAAAATGTTGGGATTCGGCAGGGCCGCCACGAGACGCTCGAAATTGACCAGCGCCCGGTCGGGGTCGGCCGACTTCTCGCAGGCCCGGAGCAAGTGGCTGAAAACTGTCGTCAGATTGCGGCGCTGCAATTCGTCTTCGTATAACCGCCCGATGGCGGCAAGCACCCGCGCGGCATCCCGGAACCCGTGGTCGCGCAACAACTGTTGGGCGACCGGCTTCGAGGACGGGCGTTTGCCAATCAGCCGGGGAAGCAGGTTTACCGTCTTCGACGACGAGCGCCGCGTGGAGGCGGTCTTTACCGATGACTTTTTCTGGCGCTTGTGCGGCATGCGGGTTTACCGCTGTCGCTTCTGCATCAAATCCTTCGCGGATTCAAGTATCTTCCGCTCGCGACGGGTCAGGCTCTGCATGCCTTCACGAGCGATCTTATCGAGAATCGGATCGACCTGTTCCTGGATAAACTCCTCGGATGACATGTTGCGCGGGGTCGGACGCGGGCGTGGTTTCAGCCGCGCAGTGATGCCCTGAAGCCAGAGCAGCCATCGGGGCGTCGTGCCGTAGCCGAGCTGTTTGATGTACAGGTAACCGAAAGCCGCGCCGCCGAGATGCGCAAGGTTGGCCACACCGCCACCCCCACCCTGCAACAGCACCGCGACATCGATCGCGACCGCAATCATGGCCAGGTATTTCGCGCGCAGGGTGATGGGCAGGATGAAAAACAGCAGCAATGTCAATTCGCGGTCGGGAAATAATGTCGCAAACGCGACCACGCACCCGAGCACCGCGGCGGACGCACCGATGCACGTGGCATAGACCTGATGTTCCCCGATCACGTACGGCGTGAAGTTGAATGACAGCCACAGCGCCGCGCCGACGATACCCGACATGAAGTACAGTCGCGTAAAATACTTCTGGCCGATGAAGTATTCGACTTCGGTGCCAAAGAACCACAGGAAAAACATATTGCCCAGGATGTGCCAGACATTGGCGTGCAGAAACATGTACGTCACGAACTGCCACACAAAGCCGCGACGTATTCCATCGGCGCTCAAAGTGAGGTACCGATCCAGGTACGGGAGATTCGACGCGTTACCGATGAGCTGGAGAAAGAAAATAACGATGTTAACGACGATGAGGAGCTTTACGACCGAGCCGAAGCGGGCGACCAAATCACGAAACGGGCCTGAGAACCGATCAAACGGCCCGCCTACCCTCTGTTGATTCGACGACCCCAACATAACCCTAGAAGAATAGAACACTTTTACGATGCTCGCAAATCGAAACCCGGTTTTACCGCTGGCCAAGCTCGCGAATCATGGCCAGCGTCTCTTTGCCGAATTGCCGGGCTTTGGCGGGACCGATGCCGCGCACTTCCAGCAGCTCGGCGTCCGACTGCGGCTTGACGCGGGCCAGCTCTTGCAGGGTCCGGTCGGGATAAATGATATACGCGGGCACATTGCCGAGAGCCGCCGCCTTGTCCCGCCGCCAGGCGCGCAATGCGTCGAACAGCTTCTCGTCGTAATCGCCGGGTTCATCACGTTTAGAGGCAGCGCCCTTCGACGTGCGTGCGGAGGAACGCGGTTTGGCTTTGACGTCGGGCAAGACCATGGGAATTCGCTGCTTTTTCCGCATGATGTCGCCGCCCAGTTCGGTCAGGGAAAGTGTCGGGTATTGACCGCTGCTTACTGCCAGACAACCGGTGCGAATGAGGGTGTTCAACAGACCCCACACGTAGTCCTCACCCAAATCCTTCAACAACCCGTACGTGCTGAGCCGATCCAGCCGGGTGTCGAGGACTTCCTTTGAGCGCGACCCGACCAAACACTGCGCGATACGTCCGCGCCCGAAGCATCCGTCGACGCGCGCCACGCAGCTCAGGGCTTTCTGGATGGCGACCGTCTCTTCGTCGGTCGGGAAGCGGGCCGCGGAATCGGCTTTCGCGAGGCAATTGTCACAGACGGTGCATCCCTCCCCCGTTTCCGTGTCGCCGAAATACTGCAGGATGAAATGATGACGGCAACCGTGATGGTCGGCGTACGCGATCATCCGGTGCAATTTGGCGAAATCGCGCTCGCGCTTCTTGTCCAGCCGCTCGAAATCGATGGGCAGTTCGTCGAGTGGCTTGATCGGGTCCACGAGCCGCGTCGTGTAGGTGCGCGAGCCTTGTTGGTATTCGCGTTTGATGAAATTCGCGCGTTCCAGTTGGTACAGTGCTGAGCCGACGGCCATGCTGTTCTTCGTTGAGGGCACCAACTCGGCAATATCGGAGATGGGCAATTGAATCGGGCCGTTTAGGGCGAGCCGGCGCAGCACGTGATACAGGTTCGCGATCACTTCGCGCGACGGATTGGCGCCTTCGATGAAAAACTCCTGCGTCCGCACGTCGGCGTAATTGTAGAGGACCTCGCAACGGGAGGGTTCGCCATCGCGTCCTGCACGGCCCGCTTCCTGGTAGTAGGCTTCGATACTGCCGGGAATGTCGTAGTGAATGACGAACCGCAGATCGGCGCGATCGATACCCATGCCGAACGCGTTCGTCGCCACGGCTACGCCGCAGTTGCCGTTCATGAACTTCGTCTGGGCTTTCGTGCGCTGGTCGTCGGTCAGCCCGGCGTGATAGGCGACGCAGGGAATCTTTTCGCCCTTGAGGTGGGTGGCGACCTTCTCAACGTTCTTGCGCGTCGCGCAATAGACGATGCCGGTTTTTAATTGCGTGGCGAATTCCACAATGCGCGCCAGCTTCTCCGCCCGGCCCTTGGCGGAGGTCATGCCCAGCGTCAGATTGTGGCGCGCGAACCCGGAAACGAACACGCGGGGCGGTTGCCTGCCGAATTTACCAAGGCCCAACTGTTCGATGATGTCCTCGCGGACCTCCGGCGTCGCGGTGGCGGTCAACGCCATGACCTGCGGCTGCCCCAAATCCTTTAATGCCCATTTCAAGCGGATGTAATCGGGCCGGAAGTCGTGGCCCCATTGCGAGATGCAATGCGCCTCGTCGACAGCGAAGAGCGCGATGGACAGCGGCGCGAGGGCCTGCACGAACCGCTCGCTCTTGAAACGTTCGGGCGCGATGTACACCAGCCGATATTCTCCACGCGCCATCGCGTCGATCCGCTCGTTCAGCTCCGACTGGCCCAGCGAGGAGTTGATGAATGTTGCGGGGATCTTCTTTTCCAACAGCGAATCCACCTGGTCTTTCATCAAGGCAATCAGTGGCGACACCACAACCGTGATTCCTTCAAGCGCCAACGCTGGCAATTGATAGCAGAGCGACTTCCCTCCGCCCGTCGGCATGATGACCAGCGCATCGTGCCCTTCCACGATGGCATTGACCACATCCTCCTGCCCCTCGAGGAATTCCCGGAACCCGAAGTGGGTTTCAAGGAGTTGATGCGGTGAAATCGCCACGGTCATGGGCTGGATTTTAGGAGCGTCAACGGACGCTGGCAAGCGCGGCGGAGATCATTCCTCTTCGTCATCGACCAGGGATCCGCCGGGGTGGAGGTCGTAGCGGAGGCCGATGCAGCCTTTGGAGCAGAGCCAGTCGGCGATGGCGGGCGGGCCGTTGAACGCATCGCGCAGGGAGAGCCACGGGAAATTCAGCATCAATCCCGCGCGGGTCACGGTTCCCCACCCTGCGGAGTAACGGTCCGCGCCGGGCAACGGTTGGCCATCGGACATGGGAATCTGTCCCAAACGCACGGAGACGGCCTGTAGCGCGGCGCGGTAATCGCCGTTCGTGCTCGGATACGTTGGCAGCGCCGCGTAGAGGTCAACAACCTGCTCGTCAACTTTCTCCGCACCTTCCTTTCGGACGGTTTCGACGGCGCTCCTGGCCAGATTGGCATACAAGTCTTTCATGTTGCCGCGCAAGGCCGCGAGTTCTTCCTGGTCACCCCGCTTCTGCGCCTGGAGGATCCGTTTTTGCAGCGCAACAACCGCAGGATCGCCGTAGCGCTTCATGCTGGCCTGCTGCAGTTTCGCGTAGGTATGGCGCGCGAGGGCATGTTGCGCCCGCTCGTCGGCGGTGCGGGCGTCGGGCGCGATCCAAGGGGGAATGAGATGCATACTGGACGACGCGCTGAGGTATTCCTGCACCTCCTCCTGGATCGCCTCGGCCACGCTGTTGTTCGGCGCGACGCAGATGAGCGCCATGGCCGCCGGAAAATTCGTAGCCGCGACGAAAGCATTCGTGTTCACCAACTCAAGGTCGGCCAGCCATTTCCTGCGTCTTACAGTGTCATTCGCGGGCAAAGCAACCATCAGCGTCGAGCCGAAGATCCGCACAGCGGCATTGGCGGGCAGCGCGTTGGTGAATCCCGGCAACATTTTCTCTGCCCCGGCGGGCGTGGCGAACGTGGCGATCAGAGTGCTATGGACCGTGGTCGAGAATCCCGATGCCCCGGCGCCCTGCCAGATTCGGTCGGAACCGCAGACGAGCTTGTGTTGGGCCCGGTTCGTCGCGGCGGTTGCCACCATGTTCCGCAAGTCGCTCCGCTGCCCGAGGAGAAATACTCCTGCGAATACGAGGGCCGCCATGCCTCCCATGACCTGCAGGAAGACCAGCGCAAGGGAAGCCGCCCAGCCTGGCGGGCGCGCGTTCAGGGTCTCGAAGACCTGCAGCGTGTACTGCGCGAGGACTTGATTGGTCACACGTTTGGGGAACGCTTGCTTCAGTTCGCCGATGATCACTTGCGCGGTCTCAGTCGGGATCGTCTGATCGTCGGGCGACACGGGCGGGAGGCCGCGCTTGCGCAACCGGCCCGCGATGCGCGCCAGGCGGAATGCAGGGACCAATCCCACAAGCATGAAAATGCCGAGGTACATGAGAATCCGATCCCCGCTGAAGCCGCCCCCGACAATCAATGCCAGGGCAGCCAGCGCGCGAAAACCCGTGTCGAGCAGGTAATGTCGCGAAAACAGGGTGGCATGCATCACCCAGCCACCGTCGAGGGGCAGCACGGGCAGCAGGTTGAATCCATTGAGAATCAGCGCCAACATCGCGACCTTGGTCAGCCAGGCTTTGTGCAGCACAATCCCCGCGAAGCCGAGGAGAGTGCCCAGCACAATGCCGGGCAACGGACCCATCAGGGAGACCACCGCTTTTTTCCAGCCGGGCACGTTGTAATTCTTGCCGGTCACGGCCGCCCCGAAGAAGGGGATGAAGAACATCCGCACATTCCGATAATCGAATATCTGCATGGCCACGTAATGCCCAAACTCGTGGAACAGGAGAATCGGAATCAACAGCAGCGTGATCTTCCAGGACCACCGCGCCGCGCCGGCACCCAGGAAGAACACAATCGACACCGCAAGAATCACAATGGCATTCCCCCAGCTCGTGCGTTTCTCCTGGATCTGGTTCAACTGCGCGAGTACCTCGGCGTGCTCCAGGCCGCTGGCAGTGGACGCCTTGATCGAGTCACCGAATGCCTGTGCGATCTGCTCCTCGGCATTGGTCAGGGGCTTGAACACGCCTCGCTTCAGATGAAAGTCACGCAACGCGGCGTGGTAACGCTCGACGGCATCCCGCACATCGTCCGCCGTCCGGATCGGCACCATGGTCTTTCGCGTCGTTTCCTTCGCAAGCTCGTGCTGGTGGGAAGTCCACAACGGGGCCGGTTTGGCATTCAGGACGCGATTGATCCGGCAGGAGGCGGGCGCTTCGAAGTGCGCTTTGCCTGCCGAAGAGACAAGGAACGTGCCGTCGTTGAACTCCGACACGAACAGCGGGAAGATGAAGTGTTTCGCCGGATACGGGCGGTTCCAAATCCGGTATTGAATGCAGGCGAAGGCCCGCCCGGAGTTCTCGTAAAGCACCACACGGTAGACTTTTGTCTGGTGGAAATTGTCGTCGATCGCGTAGTAGACCGGCGATTGAAACCCACAAGCGGCCAATTCGGTGATTAACGGTTGCAAGCGTTCGCGCACCGCTTCGGGGAACGCTTCCGGCCCGACCTCGAATGGCCGCAGTGAATCCACGGTCGGGTCGGCGCTGGAAGAGGGAATAGGGATATGCAGGAGTTTGATCAGCCACGCGAGGAGCACCACCGGCGAGCGGTTGCTCCACCAGTATTCGCGAAAACTGAAGCGGGTGCTGTCGACCTTGTAGAACATGTCGCCTCGGGAAACTGGGCGGGATTAGACTACAAGCCGCGACGGCGACCAAGACAAAAAGATGGCGAGCCTGGGGGGATTCGAATCCGCCGAAGGCGGACAAGCGCTCTTGGAGTGCAGCATTGTTCGCCTTGGGTTGTGACCGCAATGACTGTCCTTGGACGCGAAGGAATTTTTAGAGAAAAATGGTGAGCCGGGAGGGATTCGAACCCTCGACCCACGGCTTAAAAGGCCGTTGCTCTACCAACTGAGCTACCGGCTCGCCGGTCGCGGTAACCACGCGGGGGACGGGAGCGGGGGCGAATGTAGCGAGTTTGGGAAGCGGCGTCAACTTCGGGATTCGTCGCGATGGGGTCAGGTAGTGACGCCATCACCTGCGGCCGCGTTTTATCGTAAATGAACTATCAGCAATTCTGTTCTGGACATCGGATTCCGATAATGGTATGGTTGGCACCGTTCTTTGACATCCGCCGTCGCCAAGGCTATGGCGGACACGTCGGCGCGACAGCGCAGTGTCTCTTGTGTGAAAATGATGCGCCGCAAAACATGCTTTTTGCGAAACGAACCCACCGCTTTCCGTGTGTGTTTTGAGTGTATCCGTCAGCCTGATAAAGGGTTATAACTTTGGAAGGCGGATTTTTCGGTGGGTTCGTTCTGGAAAAACGAACCCACCGGACACCACAATTGGCCTGTTTTGAGGGGGGTTCGGTTGCCGCAACAACCACATTGCGGCATCTCGTCCGACTCGGTTTGGAAAAACGAACCCACCGGAGGCCACAAGAGGGGGCATTTTGTGCGTCGCGTGGCCAGATTTTGGGTTCGTCTGCGGCAGAAGCACAGTGAGTGGTGTCTCGTCCAACTCGGCGCGGCTCACCGGGAGGTTCGCCCTCCCACGGACAGCGGCTCACCGGGAGGTTCGCACGCCGCCTTAACTTCTTGGAGGTGACGGCGCGTGTGGCACGCCGGTGGGCGGGCGTCAAAAGCAAATCTCCGCGGCTTCTTTCCGTTCGGTAGTTCTCAATAGGGCTTGTGTTATCCGCAGTTTCTGGCACAAAGGGCGGCTGTAGGAGAAGTTCGTCAGCACCGGACGGAGAAACAACCAGTAATGAATTGGAGAACTTTCATGAGGCAACGGCGCGTCAGACTGTCAATACGAACCTGGGGATGTGATCACGCGCGATTCATTTTCGCCGGGGTGGCACTGGTAATGATACTGGCAGGCCAGGGTGATTCCGCCTGGGCGGCCACGGATAACTGGACTGCGAGCAGTGCCGGGAGCTGGTTCACCGCGGGGAACTGGTCGGTAGGTGTGCCTTCGCCCGCCGATGACGCCATTATTACCAACACAAGCGCCATCGTCGAAGGGGCGACCGGGGCGACAGCGAACAGCCTGACAGTCCAGGGCGGGAACGTCACGGTTGGCAGTATCAGCGGCGGCTCGCTCACCGTCGGTGGTGAAATTGCCGTGGGTACTTTGGGTACTTCCGCCAGCCTGACCTTCAACCTTGGCACCATTTCCGTGAACACACTGAGCATCGGGGCGAACGGCAGTTATTCCGACACATCTTCCGGCACGATCATTCTCTCGGGTTCCTCCCCCACCATCAACGTGGCAGGTGGTGTGACCGTTGTCATGAATAGCCAGGTCACGGGCACCAGCGGATTGATCAAGGGTAGCCTGGGCACATTGACGCTCGCAGGCAATAACACCTACAGCGGCGGCACGACGATCAGCCTGGGCACGTTGCAAGTGGGTAACGGCGGGACCAGCGGATCTCTCGGCGATGGCGACGTGGTTGACAATGCCTCATTAATCTTCAGTCGCAGTGACAGCGACGTGGTTACCAACTCGATCAGTGGCACCGGTAGCCTGACCCAGGCCGGCAGCGGCACGCTGATACTCATTGGGACGAACAGCTATACGGGACGCACGATTATTAACGCCGGCACCCTGCAAGTTGGCAACGGCGGGACCATCGGAACGCTAGGCAGCGGTGACGTGACCAATAACTCCGCGTTGGCCTTCAATCGCAGCGACAGCCTGGCGGTCAGCAATAACATCAGCGGCGGCGGGAACCTGATCCAGGCCGGGAGCGGCACGCTGGTACTTGTAGGGTCGAACACCTATGCTGGCAGCACAACCATCAGTACCGGGACCCTGCAAGTGGGTGATGGCGGCACGAACGGCACCTTGGGCACCGGGAACGTGATTAACAAGTCGGCGTTGGTTTTTGACCACAGCGACAGCGTGGTGGTCAGCAACTCGATTAGTGGCGGGGGCAGCCTGACCCAGGCGGGCAGCGGCACGCTGATCTTGGCCGTCAGCAACACCTACACGGGGAAGACGATCATCAGTTCGGGCACGTTGCAGGTGGGCCTCGGTGGTACCAGCGGCTCGCTGGGCAGCGGGACCGTAAGCAACGATTCCGCATTGGTTTTCAATCTCAGCAACACCATCCTGGTGACCAACTTCATCAGCGGCATCGGCAGCCTGACTCAAGCGGGGACCGGCACACTGATACTCAGCAACGTGAATACCTATAGCGGCGGCACGTGGATCAGCAACGGCGGCACGCTGGCCGTAAGGAACGGCAATGCATTGGGCAGTGGCGATCTGAATCTAATTGACGGCACACTGAAGCTGACCACCGGGATTGTCGTGAACGTTGGCGGCAACTACACGCAGGGCACGAACGGCAGCCTGGAGGTGGACATTGGCGGCACGAACCGGTTTGGCCAACTCAACATCGCAGGGGCGGCGAGCCTCGACGGTACCGTACATGTCGCCCAGGTTGGCGGCTATGTGCCGCAACACAACGATCAATTCACGCTGCTCATCGCGAGCAATGGCGTGTCGGGAACATTCTCCACAGTTACCAACGACATCGTCCACAGCTTGCTCCTGAACCCGAATTTGATCTACGGCACAAACGATGTGATCCTGCAGTGGGCGCAAGCGTCGTTCGTACCCTTTGCGCTGACGCGGAACCAAAAGGCGGTGGCACACGCCCTGGATCTCGCCGCGCCTTCCACCAGCACATCGACCGTGGCGCTGATTGATTTCCTGGATAACGTTTCCGATGTGACAAACGATTTACCGGCGGCGTTCAACCTGATCGCGCCCGAAGAGTTGACGGCAATGTACACGGCCGCGTTCGCCGGCATGGAAGCCCAGGGCAGCCGATTCCTGAAGCGGGCCAACGAATTGCGCGCAGGTTACCGCAACTTGTATATCAACGCGTACAACGACTACGCAACGGGCGGAGGCGGGGCCGGTACGCCACCGGCTGACCCGACTACGACCGGGTCGTCCAGCGATATTTTCGCCAGGACGCTGGACAATCCGTGGAGCATTTACATGGACGGCGGCGGTAAGTTTGTGGATGTGGGGGGCGATACCAACGCCGCGGGCTACAATCTATCCAGCGGTGATTTTTCGGTCGGCCTCGACCGGTGGCTCAACAAGCAATTGGTGGTGGGCGGGGGCCTAAGCTACGACAGCAGCTCGGTGGGCCTGACCGGCACCGGGCATATCGACATGAAGAGCTACCTTGGTGCGATCTACGCGGCATGGTTCGCCGAGGGATTGCACATCGAAGGACAGGCTGGCGGCGGCCTCAATTCCTACAACACACGCCGACAAGGATTGCAGGGCCTCGCCAACGGCAGCACCGATGGCCTCGAGTGGAACGGGCTCCTGGGCGGCGGTTACGACTGGCAGAACGGACCATGGAGTTACGGCCCGCAACTTGTCGTTCAGTACATGTCGGCAAGTATCGACCCATTCACCGAGAAGGGATCCCTCGCCCCGCTGCATGTCGAGTCGCAGACGGCCGATTCGTTGCACACCCAACTGGGCGCGGACCTGCGCTATCGCAGCTACGTGCGACCGACTTTGACATTCATCACACCAGAGTTATCCCTTGCCTGGCAGCACAACTATTTGGCGGACAGCTATCCGCTGAGATCGCGGTTGGCCAACGGCGATGGCGGTGTTTTCACCGTCCACGGGCCGGCCATCGGGAGCGATAGCGTCCTGATAAGTTTGGGGATCACCGTTCAGTGGAAGCCGAGTCTCAGCACCTACCTGCATTACACGCTGCAGGCGGGGACAAGTGGCTACCAGGCAAACTCTGTGGATGCGGGATTGCAACTTAACTTTTAAGGAGCAGTCGCTTTCGACAGCTCGGGTGCGGGGTTGATGGGGCTGCGGTGCTATTGAGGGCAGCGCATCCCGAAGGCATTTCCGGAGAAAGTCACAATCCCATTCGTTGCTGGGGATTACCATCTCCCCGTAACATTCATCACGCGCACCGGCGTTTCCGCAAGCATACGCGGGGAATTACTCTGAACCAGTACCGTAGTAGACGGTTCCGGCCTGGCCATACGAAGATACCCGGATCAGCGTCGTCTACGATTGAGAAGGCCCAAGGACAGGATGCCGACTACGGTGAGTGCGACGGGGCCGGGTTCAGGAATAGTCCCCGGCACGTTTGGCTCGGTCCCAAGCGTGGTTCCATACTGAAAGCTCACGGTGGAGATCTCCGATAACGTGAAGCTGGCCGGGACAGCGCCCAAAGTAAACACGGCGCTGTCTTTGATAAAGGGGCGACCGGCGAGGCCCCCGTTGTAGTTACTGCCGTCATCCGCGGCGGTGGTTAATCCTCCGCCAACTCCGCCCGGCGTGGGGCTATCGCCGGGGAGCGCGCTGCCCGGGAAAAGGTTTCCAGGGCCGAAAAGACCGAAACCGACGGCACTGATCCCCTCGTTGGCATTTCCAGGAGCACCGTTCAACCCCGCCGCATAAGCCCATGAACCACCAACAATACCGCCTGGGACTGTCAAAGTAGAACCGTCTTCTACTCCGACGCTGCCCGCATTCAGAGATGCCGAAAGTTTCGTCAGGGTTGGGTCACCCGTAAGTGAGAAGAATACTGCGGTGAGGATGTCCGACGGATCATTCGGTTTGTAGGTCGCTAGATTCGTCAGCGACATGAGCAGATTGGTGGTTGTGCCTGACACTGACAGATCGAATGTGACCGAGGCACTGTTCGTCTCGCTCGCGTCGTTGCCAGGACCGCTACCCGTGTACGTCACCGCAGATTGTGCTGTCGTTGCTAATAATACCGCAAGAGCCGCCAGAAGCATGGCAGCCCGTGCTCGCATTGAGAATCTCGGGATTGAACCGGCGAAGCGCTTGCTCGCGACGTTCCTCCATCCCGTTAGCACATCCGGGGATTCACCCGGCGGCGTTTCCGTGAACCCGCCACCAGCGGTGTTCCACTGGCTACCAATACCCTGGCAGACGGTTCCGGGACAATCCCCCATGTTCTCTCCCAATCGAAAACGAACCACCTTCGTACCTCGATTCAAAATAATTGACCTCGGGCTCACGCAATCCTTGTTTGGTTGAAGCTGTTATCCCCTCGTTTCTAAAGTCCGCCTCAGCTCGTGTTGTTTTGAGAAGGGTCCACTTGCCGATTGGCGACGCGCCCTCTAGTCGCCGACAACGCCTTCGACCGCCGCACCAAGGCGAATGCCCAGAGCAGACCGGTGGCTATCAGCACACCGGTGCCCGGTTCGGGTATCGCGGGACCACCATTGTCGCCGGCAATCGTGCCAGCGAGATTGAGATTTGCGTCCTTGAGGCTCGTGCCGTACTGGAAACTGACATTGGTGATGTTCGCGAGCACGAAGTTTGCGGGCAACCCGCTCAGCGTGAAGATGACGGTGCTCTCGATGAGTTGTTGATGCTTGAGGCTGCCCTTGTCGTTACCCATGTTGTCGAAATCGGTCGTGACTCCGTACTGCACACCGCTGGGCGCGGCTGATCCCTGGAGGTTTGGGCCGGGGAAGCGGAAGTGTTGGGTGAACGCTTTCAGACTCGTGCTGGAGATGCCCTCGTTAGCACCGTGCGGCAGGCTGGGCAGGCGGTTGCGATAGGCCCACTCGCCTCCAACGTTTGTTCCAGGACCACTCACACCGGGGCGATCTTTGATCGCTGTGTTAGGACCGAGTAATGCCGAAACCGGAGTAAGTGCCGGACCTCCGGCTAGGGTGAAAAAGATTCCCGTGAGGATTTCAGCGCTATTGCCCGGGTCATTGGTGGCGGTATTCGACAGAGTGATGACTAGCTTCAGGTCCGAGACGGCGAACGAGGCCGACGCGCTCAACGTCCTATTGGTCGCGGTGTAGGTGACGCCATGAGCAGTACCTCCGACAAAAATTAAAGCCAAGGCGACGAGGCCCCGCGCGACTGTTTTCATTCCCTATTACCCCTAATGCCAAACGCAACGTAAGCGACGTTTATCCAGGCGTGTTCCTTACGGTTCAACCCGGCGATCGACGGCTCGACGCACTTCCCGTTTTTCGGCTGAAGCTGCCACTCCCTGGTTTCCCTAGTGGCAGCTTCAGCCCATGTTGCTCCAGCTTCCGCTGGCCGATCCCTATTTCCCTAGAACCAGCTTCCGCCGGTCAATCAACGACTCGACGCACTGCTTTCATCGGTTGAAGCTGCCACTCCCTGATTTCCCCAGTGGCAACTTCAGCCCGTTCTATTTCACGTACAACTTACCGATGGACGACTTTGGACGCGCTCTCCTGGTGTACCCTTGCCCCTGATTGCATCACGCGGCACGGAGACCAGCGCGGCTGACCTGGCGCACCCCTTGGGGGGCGCGAACGGAGGCGGCAATACCGCGAGTTGAGCGATTCGCCCGTGTTTGGCGACGGCAAAAAGTCTGCTGCTCATACGGAAAGAGCCAAAACAAAATCTGCCCGACCTTGGCCGATTGATTGGGGATTTGTTGGAAACGTTTCATGGATTTCAGTTCCAAGCCGGCGCTAACAACAAGGAGGGCGGTTGGGGCATCAGCTGGCGGTAGCTCGGTGCGAGTTTGTGCAATTTGGTGAGGGTGTCTTGCACTTGGAGAAGCGACAAGTCACGAAGCGAGTTTATTGCACGGGGAGAGTCCGATACTAACGCCGCTGATGCCCCTGAGGCCCCTGATCCCACCACATCTGATAGAAATTCATGCCCATGAACAAATGCAGGTTCCTGGACGGTCGTTTTCCCGCTGAAAGCGGTGACTGGCGACGAGAAGGGTCGTTGGGGCATCAGCCGGCGGTAGTTCGGTGCGAGTTTGTGCAATTTGGTGAGGGTGTCTTGCACTTGGAGAAGCGACAAGTCACGAAGCGAGTTTATTGCACGGGGAGAGTCCGATACTAACGCCGCTGATGCCCCTGATCCGACCACATTGGTAAGAAACTCATGTCCATCAATGACGGGGTTGCGCAACCCGATGCAGCAACCGCCCTCCGCCTGATGGCGAACGACCGACCCGGTCAATCCCAGGCCGACCTTCTTTTCTTCGACTACTGTAAGCTCGTTGTTCATGAGTGTTCTTACGCTCCCTTTATTACGCCAACGGCGGGCCTCTCCACAATCGGCGGGAGGACGGTTTTCTACTCGGAGATCGGCTGAGAGGGCATGGGCATTTGTCCGATGTACAAATCGGCCTGGGGGCTATTGTGCCGACCTGTATGGGCAGGATACAGTGATGCGCATGTCAGGCCGTATGAAGATACCTACCAGCAAGACGAACCGTTTTGTGCGCGTGTTGCCAGCGACTCTCGGTTGATGGGACACCATGCAGGTTAAGAATGTCATGAAAAGGAGCGTCGAGGTGGTCGCTCCCGACACCTTGTTGCACGAGGCGGCGCGCAAGATGAGCGTTCACAATGTTAGCGTGCTTCCGGTTTGTGAGGGACGGAGAATCGTGGGTCTGTTGACCGCCCGAGACCTCACCGTGCGGGCGACGGCCGAAGGGTGTGACCCACGGACCAGCCAGGTGCGGGAGGTAATGATGTTCCCAGCCATTTGCGGTCGCGAAGGCCAGAACGTCAACGAAGCCGCCGACCTGATGCAGAAGTGGCAGCTCAGCCGATTGCCCGTGCTCAATCGACAGAAACGCCTGGTAGGAATCGTCTCCCTGCGCGATCTGCAGGGTCCAACTCAGCACGACAATCACCAGTCCAAATTGAAGCGCTAGGAAGCCGCATTCTACGTGGCTTCGGGATCGCCATCGGCGTAAGTACCATGCAATACGCTATTTCCCTGTTGCTGCACTAAGGAAGGTGGCTACCGGGGCAGATGCGCAAATTATGCATTGCCCAGCAAGTCAATAAGTTGCTGCCCCAGACGGCCACCCCCCTCGCATTAGGCTTGCAAACTGCGTAACCTCAGGTAGTCTTAGCCTGTACTTGGAGAAAAAGAGATGGCGGGAACCTCCATTCGTCTAGACGCGAAGCGGTCGGGGCCGGGTTTGACCTTAAAACCGAAGCTACCGCCCATTCTTCCCTTTGGCGGGAACCGGGGACGTGTTGAGCGCCTGGACGAGAAGGCCGGGTTTGAGTGGGTTGGTGAAGCCCTGACGAGGACCCAGGAGGCGCTCGAAACCTTGTGGGAAGCCGAGGAACTGCATCGGCTGCTCTTTGTGAAGGTTCCGCAACCGCGGTTCGTCTGCGACGCCAAGACGCTGCGTATTCTCGCCGTCAATGAGGCGACCGTCCGCCAATACAAGTACTCGCGACATGAATTTCACCGGATGCGCGTGATTGATCTCAGCGCGCCGGAGTCCGTCGCGGATTTCAAGAAGTACTGCCAGGAATTATCTTCATCGCGAGGCGGCGCCGTCGACGGACAGGACAATGTCTTTCGCCATCACCGAAAAGACGGCAGCTTGATCGACGTTGAGATCGAAGCGGCCGTGATCCCTTTGCGGGGCAAGCGGCTGTTTCTGCTACTGGCCCAGGACGTCACCGAGAAACGGCGCGCCCAGCAGCGGTTGCGGGCGCACCAGGCTACCACCCATGCGCTGGCGGAATCGTACACCTTGACGGAAGCCGGCCCGAAGATTTTTCGGGCCATTTGTGAGAACCTGGGTGGTGACTGGGGTGAGCTGTGGACTGTCGATCCGGCCGCAAACGTTTTGCGCTGTGCACAGACCTGGCACCCCGCCTCGCAACGGCTCCCGCGGGTGGAGCGAGCCACGCGGGACTTGGGCTTTGCGCGTGGCGAAGGCATCCCCGGCTCGGTCTGGGCGCACAACAAGCCGCTCTGGATCGCCGACATCTCCCAGCAGCCGGCCATGCACCGAAAGCGGGCGCTGGACAAGTTCGGCTTGCGAACCGTGTTCGCGTTTCCGATACGTCTGAACCGGGAAGTGCTGGGGGTCATCACGGTTTTTAGCCGACGCGTATTGCCGCCCGACAAACATCTGCTGCAATTGCTCAAGGACATCTGCAGTCAGATCGGCCAGGTGATGGGACGCCGGCGCGCTGAGAGGCAGTTGCTGGAAATCAGCGAACGCGAACAGCAACGCATCGGACGCGATTTGCATGATGGCTTGTGCCAACAGTTGGCCGGCATCGCTTATATCGCCAGCAACCTGCAAAGCACGCTTGCGAAGGTATCGCCCAAGGAGGCTACCGTCGCGGCGCGAATTGCCGAATTGTCGCGGGCGACCGCTGTGCAGGCCCGCCAGATCGCGCGCGGGCTCAACCCGGTCAATTTGGGAGCCATGGGGTTGGTGGCGGCGCTCGAAGAACTGACCTCCTCCATTGGGACGATGTTCGCCATTTCTTGCCGGTTTGAATCCACTCACCGTGTCCGTATTCGGGACCATGGCGCAGCGGTCCATCTCTACCGCATCACGCAAGAGGCAATCCATAATAGTATTACTCACGGGAAGGCCACCGAGATCCGCGTCTCCCTCCACCGGAAAGGACGCGGGACCGTGCTCAGCGTTATCGACAACGGCCGCGGATTGTCCAACGTTTCTGTCGAAGACTGGGGTATGGGCATTGAGAACATGAATTGCCGCGCACGCGCGATCGGCGCGCGACTCCAGTTTGCGCCCTGTCGCGGAGGCGGGACGATCATGTGCTGCACGTTGCCCTCTCGTGTCCGAAGAGCAAAATGAAAAGCGCCCGAGGGAAACAGTCGGAAGTTGCCGACATCAAGCAGCGCGTTCTGTTGGTGGATGATCACCCGGTCGTTTGCGAGGGGTTGGCCCAGCGAATCAATGCGGAACCGGACCTGAAGGTCTGCGGCCAGGCGCGGGACGCTCATGCCGCTCTGGATGCCATCGAGAAGTTGCGGCCCCACATCGCCGTGGTGGACATCGGCTTGGGCGAAGGCAATGGCATCGAGTTGATCAAGGATTTGAAAGTGCGCTATCCGCAACTGCCAGCCTTGGTCTTGTCCATGCACGACGAGGCGCTCTATGCCGAACGCAGTTTGCACGCCGGCGCCAAGGGCTATGTAATGAAGCAGCAGGAAACGGACATCCTGTTGCAAGCGATCCGCCAGGTGCTGCGCGGCCAGGTCTATTTGAGCGAAAAAGTCAGGGATGCGATCGTCAACCGCATCGGGGGCAACGTGCCGGAAGACAAGGCCACTTCCCTCGCCCAACGCCTGAGCAACCGCGAATTGGAGGTTTTCCAGTTGATCGGTGACGGCTACGCCACCCACGAGATCGCCCGCCGACTGCATCTCAGCAACAAGACCGTGGCATCGCATCGGGAGCATATCAAACTGAAGCTGAACCTGAGGACGGGCGAGGAACTGGCGCGCTTCGCCATTCATTGGCTGCGTTACCGCGTCCCGGACGTCGACGCCTCGTTGACCGCGCGCGAGCTCGTTGGCAAGCCAGCGAAGCCCCGCCCTTCCAAAGCGGCGACTCGATAGCCGGACTTCGCGCGATGGCGGGCAGGCCCGAGAGTCTTCGGGACGACTAGGCCCGATCGTGCTGGCTATTGCGGCCTGTCGCTTAGTGCGGGTTGTTGGGGAGGCCGCGCGGGCTGGGCTTGCCCATCAGGTCGTCGAATTCGGGAGTGCCGCGGAGGGTGGCGAGGTCGGCATCCTCTGACGCGGATTGGCGATAAAGCCGGTTAGAATCAACATCGAAACATTTCTTGAGGTTCTGCGCGGCCATGACGGGATCGTCGAGCTGCGCGTAGACGCGGGCGAGGCTGTAGAGCGTGGCGGGATCATCGGGCCGCAGGGCGAGGCTGGTGTTCAGCCTCTCGATGGCGTCGCGGAAATCGCTGCGGAGACGACTGGCCTTCCCCAAATCAATCAGCGCGTTGCCCCACATCGTGTACGTGTTTGCCGCGCCTGGCTGTGCCCTGGCAGCACGTTCAAATTTCTCCAACGCCTCGCGCAGCAGTGATTGCTCCGTTTCACGGTCATTCGAGACATGCGCCGCGTGCACAAGCGCACCAGCCCAGTTGTTGCAGACGGGGCCGATTTCGCCACTGAAGCGCGCGTGGTCGGCTGCCTTGGCGAAAAGCGCCGCGGCCTCCTTGTACAATTGAAAACGCGCCTGATCGTTCACGGCGTAGTCGGGCAGTTTTGTGGAGAGAATCACGGCCCACTTATTGTAGGACTCCCAGTCGTCGGGCGCGATTTCAACGGCTTTACGGCACTTTTCCACAGCCCCCTGGTAACAAGCCAGGCGGGTGCGGGATTCCACGGGCAAATCACCGATCAAGAGCAGCGTCTCGCTCCAGAGAATATAGGTGAGCTTGTCGTCCGGCTTCTGGGCAGCGGCCTTGCTGAACTTCTCCGCCGCAGCCTGGAAGGATTGCAACTGCCGCGCCTCGGTCAGGCCCTGTTTGCCCAGTTGCACGAGCGAGATACCCCAGTTGTTGTACGCTTGCGGAAAATTCGTGCGCGCATTGATCGCCCGTTCGAAAGCCTGCGTCGCCCCCGCCCACTTGCGATCGCGCATCAACTGCACGCCAAAGTCGAACTGTCCCTGGGCCACTTGCTCAGGCGTAAGCGTTTCTTCTGGTGACGCTGCCGGGACGGAAGAGAGGTAGGGTGCGCGACCCAGAAGCGTGAGGCCAATCGCGACACTGATGAATGCCCGATTCATATTTTTTCAACTATAAGAGCGCTCTGCCGCAACACCAACGGCAAAAACCGAGAGGCAGGGCAATCGGTGAAGGGTTTACCGTGGTAATGATCCCACAAACGAGCCGCCGTCAGACGTCGGACTGATCGAGCGTACCGACCTCCCGTCACGACCTACGGGTGCGGTATGAAGCCCATTTGATCAAGAAGCTTTTGCCCCGTGGAAGATTGGACAAATTGAATAAAATCGTGCGCCGCAGGTGCTTCCTTTTCCTTGTCGGTAAAAAGATGCAAGGCGCGCGCATAGGGATACTGGCCCTGGTTCACCATCGCCGCGGTCGGAGCGATTCCGCCAATGGACACGGCCTTGACGTTCGGCTTCGTCGACAGCTCGATGCTGCAATAACCGATTCCTCCCGCATCGACGGCAACCGACTGGACGATGGACGAGTAGCTGGTCAGTGGCTTCATGCCGACGCCATACGGCTTGTTCTCCATTGCCAATTCGCGAAAGCCCAGGTGTGTCCCGGAAATCGGGTCGCGGATGTACAGATGAATGGGCCCATCCGGACCTCCCACTTCCTTCCAGTTTTGGATGGCGCCCGTAAAAATGTCCCGGATCTGGTCCCGCGTCAGGTTTCCGACAGAGTTGGCGGCATTAACAATCACTGCGACGCTATAGGAACCGATGATGTAATCGTTGCAACTGACATTGCGAGACCGGGCCAGTTCCAGTTCATTCGTGGTGAGCACCCGGGAAGCCGCCGCGATGTCACTGAGGCCGCCCAACATCGCCGCCACCCCATACCCGGTTCCTTTGAATTCGGTTTGAAACGTCGCGGCGGGATGATCTTTCTTGTACTCCCCGATCAAGCGGGGGGCCAATTCTTCGCCAATCGTGTTCGAACCGCTAAGAACGATGGCTCCTGATTTATCAGACCTGCCGGGCGCGGCCGTCTCGCTCGGGGAACAACTTGCGAACAACATACCGAGCGCTAATACACCGAGGCCCTTTAGGCAAAGTCCCATTATCGGGACTCCAAGCACGGAGCATTTCTTGTACAGATTTATTCTCATGGCGCCTTCTCCCTTTCCGACGGAAATGATCTGGGGGTTTATATTCATTTGCTTGGGCATAAAGATCAAGGACAATTTCGGAGTGGAGTAGCGCGACGCGTGCTGTACGAGATGATGGGAACCCACGTCTGGAATGGAGGGCCTCCAGGTCATTACAAACAAGGGTATGCTTTTATAGTGGCGCTTGGCGCACCGTTGCGGCACGATACAGTGGAAGGAGATGAGGCGATGTCGTCGAGGCGAACGCAGAGCCAGAGTGCGAAGATCGGCGGGTGCGGCGTGGTGCTGTTCGTGGCGCGAGCGGCGGCCGTCTTGACGGTCCTGCTCACGACCCTGTTTCCCGTTCACGCCGCCACCGACCAGACTGTGTGCGTGCTGACGATTCACGAGGATATCACTCATAACACCCTGTATCTCGTACGGCGTGGCTTGCGTGAGGCGGAAGCGAAGAAGGCGACGGCGGTCGTGCTCGATATGCGGACGAACGGCGGTCGCGTGGATGTGACGGAAGAGATCATTCGCCTGCTCGAGCGCGCCCCGATGAAAACCTATACCTACGTGGATGACAAGGCCTACTCGGCCGGCGCGTTCATTGCCGCGGCCACGGACAAGATCTTCATGGCGCCCGGTAGCGTGATCGGCGCCGCCACGCCCGTGATGCTCGCCCCTGGCTCGGGGGTGCAGGAGTTGCCGAAGAGTTACGAGGAGAAACTCACGTCCGCGATGCGCGCGCGGATTCGCGCCACCGCGCAGGAGAAAGGCCACAACCCGGAGGTATTTGAAGCGATGGTCGATGCCGACCGCGGGTTGACCATTGACGATGAAGTAATCACCCCCAAGGGCAAGCTGCTGACCCTGACGAACGAGGAGGCGGCCCATGAGTACGGCGACCCGGCCACACCGCTGCTGTCCGCGGGTACGGTAAAGTCGCTCGATGAGTTGTTGCGGAAAGTTGGGTTGTCGGGTGTTCGCACGTTCGAAGTGTCGCCGTCGGGGTTCGAACAGCTGGCCCGGTGGATCACGACGATCTCTCCGCTGCTCATCCTGGTTGGGTTCCTGGCGCTGTACATCGAGTTGTCGCACCCCGGTGTGGCGCTGCCGGCGATTGTGGCCGTGATTTGCTTTGCCATTTATTTCCTCGGCTATTTCGTGGCCGGACTCGCCGGTTGGGAGGAAGTGGGGCTGTTTGTTTTCGGGTTGTTGTTGCTGGCCGTGGAATTCTTCCTGTTTCCCGGTCACTTTCTCTCCGCGGCATTGGGCACCGTCGCAGTACTGGCGGCGCTGGTGCTGGCCATGGCCGGCCACCTGCCGGGCGCGCCGGTCCTGCCCAGCTGGGATCAGTTGCAGGTCCCCCTAATGAAAGTCTTCGGAAGCATGATCGGCGCTTTCCTGGCCGCCATGCTGCTCGGTCGGTACCTGCCCAAGAGCACGCTCTTTCGGAAAATGGAGCTGGTAGCGGCGACGAGCACGGCGGAAGGGTACTCGGCCAGCCTCGGCGAAGCGAAAGCGCTGCTTGGCGTGTCGGGTGTCGCGGAGACGAATCTGCGTCCATCCGGCAAGGGACGCTTCGGCGACAAGTTGGTGGATGTCGTCACAGAGGGTGATCTGATTGAGAAGGGCAAGCCGATCACGATCGTGGAAGTACAGGGCAGCCGCGTTGTGGTGAAGGCCATGGCCCGGGAACCGGCATGAACTGGACGCTCATCGTCCTATTGACGGTTGTAGGACTGATGTTTATCGCCGTAGATTTTTATATCCCCGGCTTCGTGCTGGGCAGTATCGGCGCGGTGCTGATGCTGTTCGCGACGATAATCTGTTACCGTGACACCGGCAGCCGGAACCAGACGATTATGATGTTCTGCGTGGAAGTGGCGCTCGGCATCGGGGCGGGTTACGCGTCCATCTGGTATTTCCCGAGGACGACCGCGGGCAGGAGAATGATTTTGGCCGAGAAACAAACGGGCGCCAGCGCGGAGGCACCGCGAGTGAATGACTGGATTGGTCGCGAAGGCGTGGCGCAGACGGTCTTGCGACCCGCAGGAATGGCGCTCATTGACGGTAAACGGCTCGACGTGGAAGCTGAATCCGGCATGATTGAGAGCGGCAGTCCCATCAAAATCGTGGCGGTGCACAAGAATCGACTCGTGGTAAAACAACTTGGTTAAAGGAGGCGTAACTATATGGACGGCAGTATTGGCTCACTCATTCTAATGGCGATCTTGGCGGTCTGCTGTATTTTCGGTTTGATCGCGTTCTTCGTGGTGATCTCATTCATCAACATTTGGATTCAAGCCCGCATGACCGGCGCGCCGGTGTCGTTCCTGACGCTGTTGAGCATGCGGCTGCGTCGCGTGCCCATCGGACTGGTCGTCCAAAGCCGCATTACCGCGGTGAAAGCCGGCATCCCGCTCACGACCGACCAACTCGAAGCGCATTACCTGGCCGGTGGCGACGTCAACCAGGTTGTCCGCGCCCTCATCGCCGCGGAAAAAGCGAATCTGAATCTCGGCTTCAACCAGGCGGCCGCCATCGACCTGGCCACCCATCAGTCTGGCAAGAGCGTGTTCGAAGCCGTGATGACCTCCGTGAACCCCAAGGTCATTGACTGCCCGAATCCAGCCAGCGGCAAGCAAACAATCGCGGCCGTCGCCAAGGACGGCATCCAGCTTCAGGTCAAGGCGCGGGTCACGGTGCGCACGCATCTCGACCGGTTTGTCGGCGGCGCCACGGAAGAAACCATCATCGCCCGCGTCGGTGAAGGCATCGTCACCGCCATTGGCTCGGCCAATTCCTACAAAGATGTTCTGGAGAATCCCGACACGATCTCCAAGCGCGTGTTGGAGAAGGGCCTCGATGCGAGCACGGCCTTCGGTATTATGTCCATCGACATCGCGGACGTCGACGTCGGCGACAATATCGGCGCGCGCCTGCAGCAGGAACAAGCCGAAGCCAACAAGCAGATGGCCATTGCCAACGCTGAAACGCGTCGCGCCATCGCCGTGGCCAATGAACAGGAAATGAAGGCCCGGACGCAAGAGATGCGAGCGAAGGTCGTGGAAGCGGAAGCCCAAATTCCGATGGCCATGGCGGAAGCGTTCCGCAGCGGTCGGCTCGGTGTCATGGATTACTATCGCATGCAGAACATCCAATCAGACACGCGGATGCGCCAATCAATCGCGGGCGAAGACGTCAGCAAATCCGGCACGGCCAGCTAGCACCGTGAAACTCGCCAATATCGACGGCCTGATTTGGGTGATCATTGTCGTAGTGGTTGCCCTGGTCAAAGGCTTCACAAAGCTGCAGAAACCGGCTGATGAAGACACAGCTGATTTGGATGAGACGCCGCGAGTGACTCTCCCAAGAACACCGCGTCGGCAGCCGCAACCACGCCCGATGGTCGCGCAGGTGCAGCGCGCGCCCCCCGCGCTTCAGCGAACTGCGGCACCAATGGGTCCCCGCCCTATCGCCGGTCCAGCGAGTAAGGTGCGACGAATCGACGCTGATCAGATCCGTCGCTTCGTCGAACAGTTAAGCGGCTTGCCAGCGTCGCAACCACCCGTTGTTCCTCCACCCGTTCCCAACGCGGCACCCCCTCCTCCATCCCCCGAGCCAGAGCGTGTCACGGATGCGCCTGACACAAAGCAAACAATTATGAACACACCGGCGCCTACACAACCCACCCGCGCCACCCAATGGGCACAAGCCCTGCGCGATCGACAGAATATCCGGAACATCATTATCGCCTCCGAAATAATCGGATCCCCACGAGGCGAATCGGCTTAATCAGCTTACCGAATGCCAGCCAATATGACTGGCTCGCTTGTTGTCCCTTGGCACTTCCAATGCTCTTACGGTATGCCGCATGATTACTATGCAGTACATAACCAATCATCATAGGGAGCGGTGAAACCAATGAGCCATAATACTCTCAAACAGGATAACCAGGGATTCACCCTGGTCGAAATAATGATAGTCGTCGCAATTATTGGGCTGCTGGCCGCGTTGGCAATTCCAGGCTTTGTCAAGGCGCGTAAGCAATCGCAGGGGCGGCGCATCTTGAACGATTGCCGCCAGATGGATGCGGCCATCAACCAATGGGCTCTGGAAACCGGCCAGTCAGATGGCGCTGCCGTCGATACCGTCGGCGCGCAGACTTACTTGAAGACCACCTGGAAGCCAAATGACCTGCTCGGCAACGCCTTTGCCGTCACCGTCGTCGGAGGCACCCAGATTTCGGTCAACGCGACAACCAAGTCGGCCCTGGATGGCGTGGGCATCGACTGGGGTGCGTACTGACGGTTCGTCAGTGACTTCGTTGTGGCGCGCTGCGACGCGCGGGAACACGGGGAACCCAGCACGTCGCAGCGTCGTCACGGCAATGGGTTCTTGAAGATCCCGAGTACCGTTACCTCCGGCCCATCCTTCCAACGGGGGTATTTCCGCAGGTGAATCGTCTTGCCCTTCGCCTCCAAATTCCGTATTCGGAGGCAACACCAATGCGAATCCTCATCAACAGACAAGTGGGCTCATGAAAACCGGCATCATTGGCGGCAGCGGGCTTTACGAGATGGAGGGGATTGAGCGGAAGCGCTGGAACCGGGTGACGACGCCGTTCGGCAAACCGTCGGACGAGTATCTCACCGGACGAATCGGCGAACGCGAGGTCGTGTTCCTGCCACGGCACGGGCGCGGCCACTCAATTCTCCCCAGCGAACTCAATCATCGGGCGAACATCTACGGCATGAAGAAACTGGGGGTCAGCCACATCATTAGTATCAGCGCCGTCGGATCATTGAAGGAAGAGTATCAACCGACGGATATCGTGGTCATCGACCAGTTTTTCGACCGCACGAAGCGCAGCCGGGAATTCACTTTCTTCGGTGATGGCATGGTGGCGCATATCGCGTTTGCCGACCCGGTCTGCCTGCGGATGCAACAGATGCTCGCGACGTGTGCCCGGGACGCGGGGGCGACCGTACACGTGGGGGGTACCTACGTAAATATGGAAGGACCCGCGTTTTCGACGCGCGCCGAGTCGCGGTTCCATCGCCAGATGGGTTGGGACGTGATTGGCATGACGAACTACGGCGAGGCACGCTGCGCGCGCGAAGCGGAGATTTGCTACGCGACGCTGGCGATGGTGACGGACTATGATTGCTGGCATGAGGCCCATGAGGCCGTCACTGTGGAAATGGTGGTTGCGAACCTGAGGAAGAACTCGAAGACCGCGCAGGAGATTATCCGTCGCACCGTGGTGAGGCTCGACCCCGGGGCGGATTGCACCTGCCGCCACGCCCTCGCGACGGCGATCATGACGCACACCCGGGTCCTGAAACCGGCCACGCGCAAGAAGTTGGGCTTGCTACTCGAGAAGTATTCGCAGGCGAAGTAAACGTTGGAAGGCGCAACCTCTGCATTAGGTAAAGCATGGGGACTTGGGCGCGCCGGCGTTCGCGTAGTAACGAGGAAAAAACGTTGGAATGGCAGAGCCGTTGGCCCGGACTGTACAAATGCCGGCATTTGAGCAATGATTAATTCCGTGAAGAATGAGCCCAGTTCCCGACCGAGCGTCACGCCTGTCCATCCCCTGCCCGACGCCATGCGCTGGCTCTGCGTCCACACGCGCCCGCGCAAGGAGGCCGGCGCGGAGCGGTACTGTCGCGAGGTGCTGGGCTTCGACACCTATTATCCACGGCTCAAGCACCTCAAAACCATCCGCCGCGTCAAGCGCTGGGTTGTCGGCCCGTTGTTCCCGCGCTACTTCTTCTGTCGTCTGAATCTCGCCCAGAATTTCCGTGCGGTGAAATACGCGCCGCAAGTCGTCGGTGTCGTCAGTTTTGGCGGCCGCCCCACCCTTGTTGACGATGCGATCATCGAACAACTCCAGCAATGGGCGGGTGAGGCGGTTGACATCGTGACGGCGCGCCCCGGCTTCCACCCGGGCGATCTCGTCGAGATCGCCGACGGGCCCTTGCGCGGATTGCAGGCGGTCGTGCTGCAGGAAATGAGCGACCGGGATCGCGTGGCCGTTCTGCTTTCAACCCTGGGTTGCCAGGCCCGGTTGATTGTGAGCCGCTCTCAACTCGTGGATGCGTCCTAGGCGCGGCGACAATGCGACCGATACCACAATGATTTTCAAGAAAACCGGGATTCAAGGGGTACATCGGCTCGAACTCGAGCGCATTGCCGACGAACGCGGCTTCTTTGCCTGCCTGTGGTCCCAGGCGGAGTTCGCGGAGCATGGGATTGATTCGCGCCTCGTACAATGCAATCTCTCGTTTAATCCCCGCCGGGGCACGCTACGCGGCATGCATTATCAACTCCCGCCGCATGAGGAAACCAAGATCGTCCGTTGCACAATGGGCGCCATCTTCGACGTCGCCGTGGACTTGCGTCGCGACTCTCCCACGTTCCGGCAATGGGTCGGCGCGCCTCTTACCGCAGAAAACCGAGAGATGCTCGTCATACCCCCGGGCTGCGCGCATGGATATCTGACACTGGCAGAGAACACCGAGGTCTCGTATCAAATGTCCGTGTACTACGCACCCCAGCATGGCGCGGGCGTACGCTGGAACGACCCGGCTTTCGGCATCCAGTGGCCCGGTGACGTAAGGGTGATTGCCGACCGCGACCGCGATTACCCTGATTTCAAGCCATGATGAACCTTCCCCGTCCTGGGTCTGCCGGAGCCAGAGAATCGGCGTGACGTGGCGAACGAAATCGCATACTAAAAGGACGGCATGAAACGAGCACTTATCACCGGTATCACGGGACAGGACGGATCTTATTTGGCCGAGCTGCTCCTGCAAAAAGGCTACGAAGTCCACGGCATCATCCGCCGTGCCAGTAGCTTCAACAGCAGCCGCATCGACCATCTCTACCAGGACCGCCACACACGGGGTGTCAAACTGTTCCTGCACTACGGCGATCTTAGTGATTCCGTGAGCCTGGTGAAAATGTTGTACGACTTGAAATTCGATGAGATTTATCACCTCGGCGCCCAGAGTCATGTGCGCGTCAGTTATGACATTCCCGAGTACACCGCGGACATCACAGGTGTCGGGACCATCCGCATTCTCGAGGCGATCCGTGAAACCGACAGCCACCCGCGATTCTACCAGGCCTCGTCGAGCGAGATGTTTGGTAAAGTGGCGGAGATCCCGCAACGGGAGACGACCCCCTTCCATCCCCGCAGCCCCTACGCGGTCGCCAAAGTGTTCTCCTATTGGGCGACGGTCAACTATCGCGAGGGATATAACATGTTCGCCTGCAATGGAATACTATTCAACCACGAATCACCGCGACGTGGTGAAACTTTCGTCACCCGCAAGATTACCCGCGCCATCGCGCACATCAAACTCGGACTGCAGGAGAAGCTCTATCTCGGTAATCTGGACGCAAAGCGCGATTGGGGATACGCCCCGGAATTTGTAGAGGCCATGTGGCTGATCTTGCAACAAGACCAACCGGATGACTTCGTGATCGCCACGGGCGAGACGCATTCAGTCAGGGAGTTTTGTGAAGAGGCCTTCGCGCACGCGGGGCTGGATTGGAGCAAGTATGTCGAAATCGACGAGCGCTACTACCGCCCGGCGGAAGTGGATTTACTCATCGGGGATGCGTCCAAAGCGAAGCGCGTTTTGGGGTGGGAAGCAAAGACGCGGTTCAAGGACCTGGTAAAGCTGATGGTTGACGCCGACCTCAAGACGCTGGAGGACCAACTGGCCGGCAAGGTCGCCAAGGTGGATGTGGGACAGCACTGAATTCGGACCGGACAGCGTGGCCGAAACATCATGAACTTTTGGGAAGAACAACGGGTGATCGTTACCGGCGGCGCCGGTTTCCTCGGCTCTTTCGTCGTTGCGGGACTGAAAACACGCGGTTGCACAAACATTTTTGTGCCGCGAAGTCGTGATTGCAACCTACTCGATCGGGCGGCGATCGCCCGCCTCTTTGAAGACGCCCAACCGACAATGGTGCTGCACCTAGCGGCCGTGGTCGGCGGCATTGGCGCAAACCGTGAACATCCCGGGAAGTTCTTCTACGAAAACGCCATCATGGGCATCGAGTTGATTGAACAAGCCCGTCAGTTCCATCTGTCAAAACTCCTGGTTGCCGGGACCATCTGCGCCTATCCCAAATTTACGCCAGTGCCGTTCCAGGAAGAGGAACTCTGGAACGGTTATCCGGAAGAAACCAACGCCCCCTATGGGGTCGCCAAGAAGGCGATCCTCGTCCAGTGCCAGGCGTATCGACAGGAGTACGGCTTGAACGCCGTGTACCTGTTGCCCGTCAACCTTTACGGCCCACGCGACAATTTCGACCCGCAAACCTCGCATGTCATCCCCGCGCTCATCAAGAAGTGCGTCGATGCCCGCGAGCGTAGAGACAAATTCATCGAATGCTGGGGCACAGGCACTCCGACTCGCGAATTTCTCTACGTCGAGGATGCCGCCGAGGGCATCCTGCGCGCGGCTGAGCATTATGATAAACCTGAGCCCGTCAATCTCGGGAGTGGCCGGGAGATTTCCATTCGCGATTTGGTGAACCTGATCGCAAAACTTGCCCGTTTCGCGGGTGAAATTCGGTGGGATCCGACCAAACCCGATGGCCAGCCGCGTCGGTGTCTCGACGTGGAGAAGGCGCAACGCGAATTTGGCTTTCAAGCCAGCACGCCTTTTGAAGAAGGCCTCCGCAAGACGATTCAATGGTACGAAGAGAACCGCCGGTGAACGGTCTTCGCGCCGTGCCCTATCCTTGCCAAACGCTATCGCATCCACTATCCTGTCCCTCCCGTGCTCCCATGAGTTACGTCAAGCTTGCAAAGACTGTCTTCGACATTGAAATCGACGGCTTGCGCCGCACGCGCGCCCGTCTCGACGAAAACTTCTCCAGGGCAGTCGAGGCGATCGTCAAGTGCCTCCGCAACCGCGGCAAAGTGGTCGTGACCGGCGTCGGCAAGTCTGGCAACATCGGCCACAAGATCGCCGCGACGCTGACCAGCACGGGCGCCACCAGCGTGCTCCTGAACTCCGTGGACGCCCTGCATGGCGACCTCGGTGTCATCAATAATGGTGACTGCGTCCTAGTCCTCAGCTACTCGGGGGAGACCGAGGAACTTGGCCGCATTCTGCCGGCCATCAAGCGCTTTGACGTCACGATCATCTCTATGACCGCGCAAACGAAATCGAGTCTGGCGCGCCACAGCGATATTGTGTTGAACGTGTACGTGAAGAAGGAAGCCTGCCCGTTCAACCTCGCCCCCACGTCAAGCACTACGGCCATGCTCGCCCTCGGCGACGCGCTCGCCATGTGCGTGTTGGATGCTCGCGGTTTCAAGAAGTCCGACTATGCCCGCTTGCATCCTGCGGGTGCCATTGGCCGCACGATGCTGGTGCAGATTCGGGACATCATGCGGACGGGCACTCGCAACGCCGTGATCGCGGATTACCGCAGCGTGAAGGATGCGTTGCTCGCCATGACCAAGGCGAAGTCCGGCACAATCAGCGTCGTCAACAAACAAGGCCGCGTTGCCGGGGTCTTCACGGACGGAGATTTTCGCCGCCACATCGCCCGCAACCCCGAGGTTCTCCAGGTGCCGATTCGAACCGTAATGACGCCGAACCCGATCACCATCCGCCAGGACGCGCTCGCGATGGAAGCCCTGAAGATTTTCGAGCAACGGCAGATCGACGACCTGATTGTTGTCGATGAGAAGAAACGCCCCGTGGGCATCGTCGATTCGCAAGACCTGCCGAAATTTAAACTATTGTAACCGAGAGGACACACAACCATGCCGTCAGCCAACGATCTCCGAAAAGGAATGGCCATCAAGTACAACAACGACATCTGCGTCGTGTTGGACATGCAACACCGCACGCCCGGCAACCTCCGCGCGTTCGTCCAGGCCACCTTGCGAAGCTTGAAAACGGGCAAATCGTCCGTGGTCCGTTTTACCTCGACCGAGTCGATCGTCGTAGTCTCGAAAAATACCAAGCCAGTGGACTTCAGCTACAAAGACACAGCCGGCTACCATTTCATGGACCCGGAAACCTACGAAACGATAACTCTCAATGAAGAGTTCATCGGCGACGCCAAGAATTACCTCACCGAGAATCTGCGCTGCACCCTGACCGAAGTCGAAGGTAAGATTGCCGAACTCGAACTCCCCCCCGCCGTCGACCTCAAGGTCCTAGAAGCCCCGCCCGGCATCCGCGGCGACACTGCCACCAACGTCACCAAGCCCGCCAAGGTCGAAACCGGTATCGAAGTCTTCGTCCCCATCTTCATCAACCCCGGCGACAGCATCCGCGTCGACACCCGCACCGGCAAGTATTTGAATCGAGTGTAGGAGACCGAACGGTCATTGGAATGACTATTCGCAAGAAGCTTCGCGATGAACTTAATGCCCGCTTCGTACCTCTTATACTTAAACACGGGTTCTGCGGGCCAGAGAGGCTTGCTGGCAATGCGACATTACATTATTACCGCAAGCCCGTGGGAACAACCGTTCAGGTCGTTAGCATACAGTTTGACAAGCGCCAGCGACCGAGGGTGACCATCAATTTCCACGAAGAACCTCCACAAGGCATATCCATTCTCACGGCGACAAGCCCCTTTACGCTGAGTCAAGGTCGGCTCACGCCGCGTCCAGGTGGTTTCACCCGGTCTTGGTTTCGTGCGGATCCCCCGTTTTGGCTCCGGCTGTTAGGAGTTCGTTCCACTACAGAGAAGAAAGCGGTAACCGAGCTATTGGATCTGTTCGGCGAGGTGGAGGAATGGTTCAAGACTAAATCGGTCGGGCCGCACCTCAGCGTGTGGAGCCATACATACAGACCCACTAGCCGTGAGCGCGGCACAATTACTACCTCATAACGGCAAAAGATGCTTCCCGTAAATCTGCCGCCTATGTTTTTAGTTCATGCCCGGGGATGCGCTTTCTCGTAGACCTTCTTCAACCGCTCGGGAGTGATGTGCGTGTAGATTTGCGTGGTGGAAAGGTTGGCGTGGCCGAGGAGTTCCTGCACACTCCGCAAATCCGCGCCTGCATCGAGCATGTGCGTCGCAAAACTGTGCCGTAGCTTGTGCGGGGTCAGTGATGGATCAAGGCCGGCCGCAATGAGGTATTTCTTCAGCATTCGTTGCATACTCCGGGCGGTCATGCGCCCGCCAAATCGGTTCACAAATAACGGCCCGCGGGTGCTGCGCGCGCGCACTTCTAGGTATTTCTGTAGTGTTTCAATGGCCGGCCCGCCGAGCGCGGCCAGCCGCTCCTTTTTGCCTTTGCCGCGAACGCGAACAACTTCGCCAAGCATATCCACGTCATCGTCGTTGAGTTGAGCAAGTTCATGGATGCGTAGCCCTGCGGTGTAAAGGGTTTCTAGAATCGCCTTGTCACGCCATGTCGCCAGTTTGTCTTTTGCATTTACCTTCAATGGCGCATCCAGCAGTGTTTCCATTTGCTGGATCGTCAGGAACTTTGGCAGCTTTCTCGCCTTCTTCGGAAGGGTCAGTCCCACCAGCGGATTCAGTTTCACGCGCTCGGTGCGCACGAGCCATTTGAAGAAACTGCGGAGGGCGGACATCTTGAGATGGATCGTGGCGCGGTCGAATTGACGTTCGGTGAGGTGGACCAGATAGCCGCGCAGATGGAACGAATCGACCGGCACCCACGCGCAGGGCTGTTTATACTTTTCCTCAAACCAGGCGGCAAACGCCGCGATGTCGGCGGAATAATTGCGAATGGTCAGCGGTGAGACATCGCGCTCGGCGTGCAGGTACCCGAGAAACCCTTCAACCAGTGAGTCGGCTACGCCTCTACCGGAGCCAGTTTTTTGATGTTCTTGCACTTCGGATAGGCCGTGCAGCCGAGGAATTCACCGAAGCGGCCGCGTCGCTTCGCCATGGGCGCACCGCACTTCTCGCACTTCTCATCGGTCAGCACGGGTTCTTCCTTGGGCGGAGGTGGCGGCGCTTTGTCTTTCAATTCGTCCGGCAGTGTTTTGGCGTTGCGGCATTTTGGATAGCCGGAGCAGGCCAGGAACGGTCCGCGGCGGCTGTTGCGAATCAACATCGGCGAGCCGCACTTCTCGCATTTGATGTCGGTCGTCACCGGCGCGGGCTTCTCGATGACGGTGATCTTGCCCGCTGCGTCGCGCGTGAATGATTTTGCGTTCTTGCACTCGGGATAGCCCGAGCAAGCGAGGAACTCTCCGCGCTTACCTGCTTTGATGACCATCGGCGAACCGCATTTCTCGCACTTGATGCCCGTCTCTTCTTTTTCCACGATCTGAATGCTCCCATCTTCGCCGCGTTTGAAGTTCTTCGTGTTCTTGCATTTCGGGTAGGCCGAACAAGCAATGAATTCGCCATTCTTGCCGGGACGGGTGACCAGTTCTTCGCCGCACAACTCACACTTAATACCTGTCGGGACGGGTTTTGGCCGCACGTCCTCCATGTTCTCGGTGGCGGCCTTCAGGGTTGGTTCGAAGTCCTTGTAGAAGTCGCCGAGCATCTCCTGCCACCCGACCTTGCCCTCCTCAATTTCGTCGAGCAACTCCTCCATCTGCGCCGTGAACTGCACGTCGAGCAGTTTCGTGAAATGCTTCACCAACACGTCGGTTGTGATTTCGCCCAACTGCGTCGGCGCAAGGCGACCCTTGTCTTTGTTCACATAATGCCGCTTTTGAACCGTGGCAATCGTCGGCGCGTAGGTGCTCGGACGACCGATACCAAGCTCTTCCAGCGCCTTGACCAGTGTTGCCTCGCTGAAGCGCGGCGGTGGCTCGGTAAAGTGTTGTTCAGGGTGGAGTTTGACCAAATGCAGCCGCTCGCTTTCGCTCAACGGCGGCAGCTTCTTGTTCTCTTCCTCGTCCGATGGCTTTTCCGCCTCCGCCTTCTTTTCGGCCTCTTCCTCGACTCCGTAAATCTTCAGCCAGCCCGCGAACACCACCTCCGTCGCCGTCGCGCGAAACAGGAAGAACTTCGGATCGCGATGGGCGTCGATATCGATGCTCGTCACCTTCATCTCCGCCGGCGTCATCTGGCTGGCGACAAACCGGTCCCAAATCAGCTTGTAAAGTCGGAATTGGTCGTGGTCGAGATACGTACGCAGGCTTTCGGGCGTGCGCCGCACCGATGAGGGGCGAACCGCCTCGTGTGCGCCCTGCGAATCCTTCTTCGACTTGTATAAATTTGGCGTCGCCGGCGCATAGTCCGCACCGATGGTCTCGCGGATAAACCCCAGTGCTTCGTCCTGCGCCTCCTTCGAAATGTTAAACGAGTCGGTACGCATGTAGGTGATCAAACCGACCGCGCCTTCCTCACCGATCTCCACGCCCTCATACAGTTGCTGGGCCACGATCATCGTTTTTGACGTGCCCATGCCGAGGGCCTTCGACGCGGACTGTTGAAGCGTGCTTGTCGTGAACGGAGGCGGTGCGCTGCGCTTCTTCGGCTTGATGTCGATCTTGGCGACCTTGTATTCGCACTGCTGCAGATCGGCCAGGATCGCGTCCGCCTGCTCCTTACCGTCAATGATCATGACATCCGACTTCGTGGCCTCACCATTGGGCGACCGGACTTTCTTGTCACCAACCTGGATCAAACGAGCAAGAAAATGGTCCTTCGGATCAACGAGCTTGCGCAACTCGGCCTCGACCGACCAATACTCTTGCGGCTTGAACGCCCGAATCTCGCGTTCGCGTTCAACCACCAGCCGGACCGCGACGGATTGCACGCGCCCGGCGCTCAAGCCGCGCGCGACGCGCTTGTTCAAGAGGGGCGAAATCTTGTAGCCGACAATGCGATCCAGAATGCGTCGCGCCTGCTGAGAATCGACCAGCTTCATGTCCACCTGACCGGGATGGTCGAAGGCGGCGCGCACCGCGTTCTTCGTGATTTCGTTGAACTGGACGCGGAAAAACTTGGGCCCGTTTTTCTTGCTCTTCAGAATCTCCCACAAATGCCAGGCAATCGCTTCGCCCTCGCGATCAGGGTCGGTCGCCAGATAAACCTGTTCCGCACCTTCCGCGGTCTTCTGCAATTCCGTGACCAGCACCTTCCGCTTGGCCGAGACCTGGTACGTGGGCTTGAAATTCTTCTCGATCTCGACACCGAACTTGCGTTCGGGCAGATCCCGGACATGGCCCATGGAGGCCTTCACGCTGAAGTCCGATCCCAGGTACTTGTTGATCGTCTTCGCTTTCGCAGGTGACTCAACGATGACCAGTTTTTTTGCCATGCTTTTTCTTCTTACGGCCCGAAGGCCGCGTTGCGCACATACCGCTTGCCGGGGAGCTGGCGGACGAGCCGTTTCATCTCCAGCGCCAGTAACGTGGCGGAAACACACGCCGTTGTCAAACCGCTGGCCCGAATGATCTCGTCGATGGCAACCTCCTCGGTACCAACTTGCGCCATCACTTTCTCCTCCGTCTCGCTTAATTGCAAAGCAGGTTTGGTACCCTCGCCCCCCAGGCCAGGTTCCTTAGGCTCCGTGGCCATTTTCGGCAGTAAGTACTCGAATTCGCTGAGGATATCCTCCACGTCCTCGGTCAATTTTGCACCATCCTTGATCAATTTGTTCGCTCCCTTGGACAAAATTGAATCCGCCCGACCCGGCACCGCGAACACCTGCCGACCCTGTTCCCCCGCCTGATTGGCCGTGATCAATGCCCCGCTCTTCAGGTTCGCTTCCACCACCACGACACCCAGCGACCAACCGCTGATGATGCGGTTCCGCATGGGAAAATTCTGGCGATCGGGTTGCACGCCGAAGGGGAACTCCGTCACCACCGCCCCACCCTTCTCCACTATGTCATCGGCCAGCTTCTTGTTCTCCGCAGGATAGACAATATCGATTCCACAACCAATCACGGCCACCGTCCGCCCCTTCGCTTGCAGTGCGCCGTTATGCGCCGCGGTATCGATTCCGCGCGCCAAACCACTCACGACCGTCACGCCAACCCGCGCCAACTGAAAGGCCAGTTTCCGCGCCATATCCTGCCCGTAAAGCGACGTGCGCCGCGACCCGACCACCGCAATTGCCAGGGAGTCGCGTTCCGTTAGCGATCCTCTTACATATAACACGAGCGGTGGGTCGTAAATCTCTCGCAAATGTTTTGGGTATTCCGCATCGTCGCAACTGACAACCCGCACGCCGGACTTCTCAATCCGCTGCAACTCCGCATCGAGATCCACCTTTTCCCGCCAGCGAGTGATACTCCGTGCGACTTCTTCGCCCACGCCCTCCACCTGCATCAACTCGCCTTTCGACGCCGCCAGGATCGCCTGCGGCTCGCCGAATCGGTCCCGCAATGCGCGGACACGAATCGGCCCAACGCCGCCAACCATGTTGAGCGCAATGTAGGCTTCGCGCGAAGTCATACGCGCTTCCGCCATCCGAAAAACAGCGACCCGTTTACGACGCCACCTTCCGGCCACGCCGTTTCCATCCAAATTCCATCTGCGGTTCCTTCAACAATCCGTAGTTCTTGAGCAGCCGCAGAATCTGCAGCAAATCCGATTTCCGATAGTTGCGGTTGGTCGCCACGCTCGCGACCAATTCCTGCAAAATTGACCGGAACGAGATCACGCCATCCACGCCCTTCGACCGCAAGACCTCGATGCTGCGTTGCCGCGTTTTCGCGTCGCGTGGTAGTCCGGGCACTATCAGGATTCTTACCAGACCGTCGCTCCCAACCAACCGCTGCGCCTCTTCGATGACCCTTTTCTCCACAAACCGAAAAATCTTTGGCTGATGTGCCAGCAGACCCGGGGCGAATACTTCGGTGTGCCATCCCTTCACCGCCACAATCGCCCGTGACACTTGCGAGAGGGTCTTCGATGTGATTTCGAACTCCGCCGGCGCGGCTCCCGGCGGGACGCTCGGGTTCAACACGATCAGATCAACTTCCTCATCGGCGCTTTTCTGCCGTGCCTGTGCGATGTATTTGCGCCGCTGGCAAACTAGGAAACCGTGCAACTCGAAGTATTCGCGAACGATGTTCTCGTCAACGGCAGACATCCACGACCTCCTCGATGTCTGCGTCCGTGACCGCGTCCGAGACAAACGCTTCACCGAGGCGTTTCAGCAACACAAAACGCAATTTGCCGTCGCGTGCCTTTTTATCAAGGCGCGCCGCTTCCAGCAACTCTCCCAGCTTGAAAGTCTTGCCTAGGCGCGTTGGCAGACCGCTGGCGGCAATCAGGCCGCATAAGCGTCGTGCTTCCACCTCGCTTAAACCGGCGCGCTTGACAGACAACTGCGCTCCGGCACACATGCCCATCGAAATCGCTTCCCCGTGCAGCAGGCCGCTGTAATCCGACAGTGTCTCCATCGCGTGGCCAACCGTGTGGCCAAAATTCAGGATCGCGCGCAGTCCCGATTCGCGTTCGTCCGCGCTGACGACCTCCGCCTTGATCTCGCAGCAACGTCGCACCACGTGGGCCACCGCCTCTGGATCGCGGGACAGGACCCGCTTGTACTCCAGCTCCAGCCACTCAAAAAACTTTGCGTCTCGGATCGCGCCGTGTTTGATCACCTCCGCGAAACCGCTACGCAGTTCGCGCTCGGGCAGTGTCCCAAGCGTATCGGTGTCGGCAAGCACCAGCTTTGGTTGATAAAACGCGCCGACGAGGTTCTTGCCCTGTGGCAGATTTACGCCCGTCTTGCCGCCGACCGAGCTGTCCACTTGGGCCAACAGGCTCGTCGGCACCTGCACCAGCGCGATGCCGCGCAAATAGCTCGCCGCCACGAAGCCCGCCAAATCTCCCACGACGCCGCCGCCCAACGCGATGAGAAAGGAGTGGCGGTCCAGCCCGAGAGCCGGCAGTTTCCCGAAGAGCCGGTTGGCCTGCCGCAACGACTTCGACGCCTCACCCGCCGGTACGCTGAGCACTTCGGCGGCAAACCCGCCCTTTCCCAGTGCATCGCACAACACCCCTGCGTACAGCGGTTCCACGGTCGTGTCCGTGATGATCACGCCGTGCTTACCCAGGTTGAGCGGACGCAAGTATTCAGCGGCTTCCGATAGCAAGCCTTTGCCGATCAGGATGTCGTAACTGCGTTCACCCAGGTCGACGCGCACCCGCTCGGGAACGCCTGTTCTTTTCGCATTCATGGGATTGCGGCAGATTACAACCCGCCGCGCCGGGGCTTGTCAACCTTGAATCGCCTCGGCGCTCATGCACAGGATTCGATGGGTATCGTCTCTTACCTTGAACGGTTCCGCGATCCGCCCGCCGACAACCCACGCAATGCGTCCATCGGCCGTACAAACCAGCGGGACCCGACCCCGTTTTAAGCGGGGCACTTTCTCGTCCACAAAGAAGTCCTGCAGCTTCTTCGTCTCGCTCATCCCTAATGGCTGAAAACGGTCGCCATTCTCCCACGTGCGGACAAACAGTCCCTCGCCGAGCGCATCGGCATCGAAGCATTCTTTGGGACGAGGCGACTCGTCACTGTGTCTCAAAATAAACCGCATACCCAGCTCCAGAATGACCGTCTCACCTGACAAGCTCAGGGGCCAGTTTCCCTTCACAGGCTCCAAATCTTTCCGACGAGCCTTCCGCAACCACTCGTACTCGCGGTACACCACCAAATCATCCGGCAGATCAATGGCCGCGCCGGGCGCATCACCAAGCGCCGCGTGCCGCACGGCTTCAATCTGTTCAAAAGTGAAACTTGGCCCGTTCTCGGAGTCTCCCCCCAACCAAAACCGTAAGACGCGGCGCTGAATGGCGGTCTGGTAATTCGCCAGCGTCTTCACATTCACCGCGTCGTTCTGGCAGGCCGCCATGTAAAACCGCTGGGCCACGTGATGCAGCAGGTAGAAATCCTCATCCCGCAAAATCTCGGCCGTGTTGAGCAGAACGTCGCGGATCGCAGGGTTGTACTCGCGCTCCAACAACGGCAATAACCCGTGCCGGATGCGATTGCGGGTGAATCGGGTGTCGGTGTTGGACTTATCTTCGCGATACGAGAGCTTCTTCGCCGCAAGGTATTCCATGATTTCCAGCCGCCGTACTTTCAGCATCGGTCGAATCACGCGCAATGTCCCAAGCTGCCGTTCCGGCCAGATGCCAACCAATCCGGGCACGCCGGCGCCGCGCAGAAGTCGCAACAAGAACGTTTCAACCTGATCGTCGGCGGTATGCGCGAGCACAAGCTTCTTGATCCCCGTGCGCTCGGCCACCCGTCCAAAGAACTCCTGCCGTGCGCGCCGCGCGCTGTCTTCATCCCGATCAACCGTGCACGCTTCGATAGTGCTCGGCAAACCGTACTGCGTCGCAAGTTGTCGCACAAACTCGGCATCCGCATCGCTGTCCACGCCGCGGAGTTGATGATTGAGATGACAGACGCGGGGTCGCCAGCCTAGCTCGACAAGGATGCTTAGCAAGGCGACGGAATCAGCTCCACCGGACACCCCAACGAGCAGAGGTTCGCCCGGCGCGAGTGTTTTTGCCAGGGCCGCTTGTACTTTGGAGAGCATGACAGCCTAAGCAGGCCGTATTTCCCGCAACCCACCCATATACGATACCAGCGGTTCGGGAATCTTCACGCTGCCATCAGCCTGCTGATAAGTTTCCAGCAGCGCAACGTACAAACGGGCCAGCGCCGTGCCGCTGCCGTTGAGTGTATGCACGAAACGGTTCTTGCCAGCGGCGTCCTTGAACTTGATATTCGCGCGTCGCGCCTGAAATTCTTCGAAGTTCGAGCAACTCGAGACCTCGAGATACGCGTTCTGACCCGGCGCCCACACCTCGATGTCGTAGGTTTTTGCCGAGGCATTTCCCATGTCGCCGGAACAAAGCAACACGATCCGATAATGGAGACCGAGCAGTTGCAGCACCTTTTCCGCATTAACTACAAGCTTCTCCAGTTCGTCGTAGCTCGATTCCGGTTTAACAAATTTGACCAGTTCCACTTTATCGAACTGGTGAACCCGAATCATGCCGCGCGTTTCCTTGCCGGCCGCCCCCGCTTCCCGTCGAAAGCACGGCGTATAAGCGGCATAATAAATCGGCAACTGCTCTTCGCGAAGAATCTCGTCCCGATGAATGTTGGTCACAGGGACCTCGGCTGTCGGCGCGAGATACATCTCCTCATCGCGCAGTCGATACATGTCCTCTTCGAACTTCGGCAATTGACCCGTGCCGATCATCGCATTGCGATTTATGAGAAACGGCGGGAAGACTTCCGTGTAGCCGTGCTCGCTCGTGTGCAGGTCGAGCAGGAAATTGATCAAAGCCCGTTCCAAACGGGCGCCCGCGCCCTTGTACAGAATGAATCCACTACCAGAGATTTTGGTAGCGCGGGCGAAATCCAAAATACCAAGTTGTTCACCGATGTCCCAATGGGCCTTCGGTTGAAACGCAAACTTCGGCGCTTCACCCCAGCGTTTCACCTCAGGGTTGTCCGCCGCCTCCTTGCCCACCGTGACGCTTTCGTGCGGCAGATTGGGGATCACCAGCAGGATGTCCTGCAACTTGACATCCAGGGTCGCAACCTCCGCATCAAGAGACGTGATACGTTCGCCGACCTGCTTCATCGCGGCCATCTGCGCGCTCGCGTCCTGTCCCTTCGACTTCAGCGCGCCGATTTCCTTGCTGACTTTATTGCGTTCGGCTTTGAGGTTGTCGCCTTCGCTAATCAGTTTGCGCCGTTGCTCGTCCAACGCGCCGATTTCTGCGATCCGCGCCTCGTCGCCGCGACCGCGCGTCGCGAGCCGCTGGCGCACGAAATCAGGTTTTTCGCGAATGAGTTTGATGTCGAGCATAGGAACGGATGATACGGTGCGGCCCGCGCCAGAGCAAGCGCGTCAAAGGCCTATGATTTTCGGCGCCGCCGCGAGAGCTTCGGCCAGTTTTTCGGGTTGCTTGCCACCGGCTTGGGCCAGATCGGGTTTACCGCCACCGCCGCCGCCGCAAATCTTGGCCAGTTCGCCGACAATCTTACCGGCATTCTTGCCTTCCTTGACCAGGTCGGGTGTAACCAGACAAATGAGCGAGACTTTGCCTTCAGCCACACCACCCAGAACCACGATCCCGCTGGTCAGGTTCGGCTTCAGCGCGTTGACGACGGCGCGCAATAAATCGGCGTTGGCGTCACCAAGATTGCTGACGAGCAACTTGCCCTGCAATTTCGCGAGCAACTGCTCGGCGATGGCGGGTGCTTGTGATTCCATCGCGGCCTGGCGCTGCTTGGCCAATTCCTTCTCTAGTTCACGTGCCTTGGCCTTCTCGATTTCGGCCTTCTCTTGGTCGCCTTGCTTCGCAATGAATTCCTGGGCAAACTGTCCGCACACCGCTTCGACACGGCGAATTCCCGCCGCCACCGCCGACTCGCGCATGATCTTAAAAAGGCCGATCTCGCCCGTGGTCTTCGTGTGCGTGCCGCCGCAAAGCTCCATCGAGAAACCATCCAGTGCCTTGTTGTGCCCGCCAATCTGCACGATGCGGACAACGTCGCCATACTTGTCGCCAAAGAACTGCATAATGTCCGGCTTCCCGCGCACTTCGGAGAAAGGCATTTCGAACCAATACACGGGTAAAGCTTCCTTGATCCGCTCGTTCACCAGCTTCTCAATGTCCGCGATCTGCTGGTCGCTGAGTTTCTCGGGCTGATTGAAATCAAAACGAAATCGGTCCGGCGCGACGAGCGACCCCTTTTGCCGCGCGTCCTTGCTCACCACCTCATGTAACGCCCAGTGGAAAAGATGTGTAACGGTATGATGCCGCTGGATATTCGATCGACGCTGTACATCCACCGCCGCACGCACCCGTTGCCCCAGCTCAAGCGGCGCAGCAGTGCGATGTACGTACACATTCCCCTGCTTCTGTGTATCCAGCACTTTGGCCGAGCCAATTACCCCCGTGTCCCCCACCTGCCCGCCCATCTCCGCATAAAAAGGCGTCTTGTCGAGAATGACATCAAATGTCTTCTCCGCGCCCGGTGAGACAGCTTCCACTAGAGCTTCGAGTTCCAGATTGTCGTACCCAAGAAACTTCGTCGGCTCAACTTGCAGATCCTCGGTAGTAACACTGATCACCGATTTCTTACTGTCGTGATCTTCGCGTGCGCGCTGGCGTTGCTGTTCCATCAATTTCTCAAAAGCGGTCATATCCACCGTCAGACCGCGTTCTCGGGCCATCAATTCTGTGAGATCGATGGGAAAACCATATGTGTCATAAAGCCTGAAGGCTTCGACAGCTGGGAAAACGTCGTCCAGCACGCCTACAACGGCGCGATCAAAAATCTCAAGTCCTCGGTCTAGAGTGCGGTTGAAGCTCTCTTCCTCCGCCTTCACGGTTGCTTCAATTTTTTGGCGCCGTATCCGTAGTTCCGGGAAGACTGTGCCGAAGTTGTTGACCACGACGCCTACAAGCTTATGGAAGAATAGTTCGTGGAGGCCCAAGGTTCGACCATAACGGACAGCACGCCGCAGGATACGGCGGAGAACGTAGCCTCGTCCCTCATTCGATGGAAGGATACCGTCCGCAATTGCAAAACTCAGGCAACGGATATGGTCAGCGATGACACGAAAGGCCACGTCATGCTTGCTCCATTGGCCATCACTTTTGCCTGACAGAAGCGTCCTTCCGTATTTTTTTCCGCTCAACTCCTCCAACTCCCGAAAAATCGGCGTAAAAACATCCGTCTCATAGTTGGAGATTTTTCTGGTGAAATCCTTGAACCCATTCGTGCACTGGATCATCGAGGTGACGCGCTCGAAGCCCATGCCGGTATCGACATGCTTGGCGGCCAGTGGTGTGAGAGAGCCGTCTGGATTCGCGTTAAACTGGATAAACACGAGGTTCCAGATTTCAATACTCAGCGGCGAACCCGAATTGACAAGCTTCGCGCCGCCGTCGCCGTTGGGGGTGAGATCAACGTGGATTTCGCTGCAAGGACCGCAGGGTCCCGTATCGCCCATCATCCAGAAATTATCTTTGCGATTGCCGGGAACGACGTGATCGGACGGCAGATAGCGTAGCCACAAATCGCGCGCCTCTGTATCCGCGGCGATCTTGTCGTCGCCACCAAAGTAGGTCGCATAGAGCCGTTCTTTCGGGAAATGCCAGCGTTCGACAACGAGTTCCCACGCCCAATCGATAGCCTCTTTCTTGAAGTAATTGCCGAAGCTCCAGTTGCCCAGCATCTCGAAGAACGTGTGGTGATATGTATCGAGGCCGACGTCTTCGAGGTCGTTGTGTTTTCCGCCGGCGCGGATGCACTTCTGCGTGTCCGCGGTGCGCGGCGGGTTCCATTGCGGCTTCACCTGACCGAGAAAGATCGGCACAAACTGGTTCATTCCCGCGTTGGTGAACAGCAAATTGGGCGCGTCCGGCAGCAACGAACTGGACGGCACAATGGTGTGCTGTTTTTCGCGGAAAAAATCGAGAAAGCTCTGGCGTATTTCGGCCGAAGTCATAATTCCTGCATCCCGTCTGCAGCGAGACGGTTATTCGGTGCCGCCGATGCGTTTCCCCAGGCTGACGCCCGTGGCCATCTTGGCTTTCACGCCAATGATAATCTGGTCGAGCATCTTGCCGTTCTCGCGCAAGAAATCCTTCGCGGATTCCCGACCCTGGCCGATTTGCTGGCCGTCGAACGCCAACCACGAGCCCTTCTTCTCAATCACGCCGATGTCCGTGGCCACGTCGATGACCGAACCTTCCTTCGAAATGCCTACGTCATACATGATGTCGAATTCGGACTCGCAAAACGGCGGCGCGACCTTGTTCTTCACGACCTTGGCACGCACATGGCTGCCCACGACCTTGCCCGCCGGGTCCTTAATGACATTCACACGTCGCATATCGATGCGCACGCTGGAATAAAACTTCAGCGCCCTGCCGCCCGGTGTTGTCTCGGGACTGCCAAACATCACGCCAATCTTCTCGCGAATCTGGTTGGTGAAGATGCAGGCGGTCTTGGCCTTGTGAATGCAAGAGGTCAACTTGCGCATCGCCTGGCTCATCAACCGCGCCTGCGCGCCGACCGTGGCATCGCCCATCTGGCCTTCCAGTTCCGCACGCGGCACGAGTGCTGCAACGGAATCGATCACCACTACGTCCACCGCGTTGCTGCGGATCAGCGTTTCGGCAATCGTCAACGCTTCCTCACCACTGTCGGGCTGGCTGATCAACAAATCGTCAAGGTTCACTCCGATGCGCCTGGCATAGGAGGGATCCACCGCATGCTCGGCGTCCACAAACGCCGCCAGGCCGCCCGCGCGCTGCGCGCTGGCGATC
>DATLVI010000012.1 GCA_035577545.1 Verrucomicrobiia bacterium | reverse complement strand
TCGATGGTGACGATGTGGCGGGCCTCGCGGCGGTTGATGTCGTCGATTAAGGCCGCGAGTGTGGTCGATTTCCCCGAACCCGCTGGGCCCCCGATCAAGACCAGGCCGCGCGGGAGATGCGCGAGGGCTTCCACCGAAGGGGGAAGGTTTAGCTCACGCAGCGTAGGGACTTTCTGGGGCAACGCGCGAATCGCAGCGGCCGCGCGTCCGCGTTCGCGATGCAGGTTAATGCGGAAACGGCCCAGCCCGGCAACACGATACGAAGAATCTGCAATCTGCATTTGGCGGTAGCGCGCAAGCGCATGTGACGAGAGTGCCGGGAGCACAGCGGCTTCGATTTCAGAACCCTCAAGAGGAGCTGCATCGATTTTTTGCACGGCGCCCTTTGTGCGAATGCAGGCGGGCGCGCCGGCTACAAGCAGCAAATCGCTTCCGCCACGGGCGATCAGCGTCTTGAGCCATGCATCGAGTTGAAGTGTGCTGGCGGGTTCGGAACCTTCGCGCTCGCGAAGCTCGTTCAATTCGTTCACGATGCGGTCGATTTCCGGGGCTTCACCCATGCGGACCCTCAATTGTCCAAACGGAGCGTTGCCGGAAAATATTGACTCAGCCGGAGTTTTTCGTCCAGCACGAAACGCAGGGACACCCGTCCAAAACGCACGCCAAGCAGTGCGCCAGTTCGATGACGGCAGAGACGAGGAGTCTCTGCCGCCTACGTCATTCAACATGCCTGGAAGACGATCTTGCCACCCTGCTGGCCGCGTCCTCCGCGGGGGCCGAGAAGGATACTGTTAGAGTCGGTTTAAGGCGCAACCGTGATCATGCCAAACAATCCGTTGGCGTAGTTATTGGGACCGGCGGTGAAGAATAGCTGATTAAGTTGGCCACCATTTCCGCCGTTGCCGAATTCTATAGCCCAAAGCTGGTTGATGACGATGGCCTGGCCTTTGGCGTCTCGCAGCGCGCCGAGGAAAGCTCCGGACGTGGGATCGAACGCGTTGATCCGCCCGTCGGGAACATTGTTAGCGACCAGCAAGGTGTTGCTGAACGGGCCGAAATCGGCCGGCGCCATCGCGAGACCCCATGGCGAATGAAGAGGACCGGTGATTCGCAAAAGAACATTCCCGGCGGTGTCAAATTCGTCTACGAAACCGGCAGCCGATTTGTTGCCACCGAAGGTCACCCAGAGTTTGCCACCGATGTTCTGAATGCCGTAAGGGGCAAAGCCACCATGGATCGCCGGATCAGTAAAGGAACGCACCAAGGTGAAGTTTTTGTCGAAAACGTCGATGCGGCTGTTGGGGCCGTTATCGGCGGCGTAAAGGAAATCACCCGAGGCATCGCTGGTGATCGCCAAGCCGGTGTAGACGGCACCAGCTTTCGACTTGTCCGCGGCGATCAGCGCGTGCGTGCCGTCGACCGTGGGACTCCAACCGCTGATGGTGCCATCCAAGGTAGCGAACAGGAAAAGAGCGGTGCCGGTTTTGGGGGGTGTGGCATTGTTCGAAACGGAAAACGAGGGCGTAGCGTTTCCGACCGTGATGTTAAAAACATCACCGGTTGGCGAACCCGGGACGGTAGTTCCCGGCGCAGGCGGGATGGTAACCACTAGCCCTTGTTTCTGGCCAGCTCCGTTGTACAGGGTGGACTTGCCGGTAACGTTGTCGCTGACCCAGAAAGGACTGCCTCCGGAGCGAGTCAGGCCCCAGCCGTTCACCAAGTCCGGGTCGGTAGCGTCAGTGACCAGGTCGGTCCGGGTATATTGCGCGAAAGTTACAGCGGGAAGAACAAATATCGAAAGCGCGGAAGCCGCGAGGAGCTTCCGACAATTGATTGCAAATCTCATAATTATCCTTTTCCTCCAATTCAAATTTTCGGATGTGAAACACATCCTATGTGATCGCCACAAACTGAGGGTTGGGTGGGTAAAAGTTCATGGGGAGCAACTTGAGTTCCAGCACGAACGACTGCTCTCGAGATGAAACATCAATTGAGAACAAGGAACTTAGTAGTGTCGAGCCGGGGAGACGAACTACAGCACTCCTATTTCCCGTAGACAAACTCCACAGCGGATACCGAAGTTGGAAGGTATTTATTCCCAGTAACTGCGCAAAACATTGAGTGGCGGAACGCCGCCGGACTCGATTGTCTACGCCTTGCGGAGAGTCAGAAGCGTAATTTCTGGGGGCACCCCGAGGCGCACAGGAGCGCCGACGGTGCCAAGGCCGCGATTCACGTAGATCGATGCCA